>NZ_PKUB01000056.1:362-86321 GCF_002868845.1 Desulfuromonas sp. | reverse complement strand
GCCGGCCTCGGCCAGCACCTTGGTGATGGCTGCGGTCAGGGTCGTCTTGCCATGGTCAACGTGACCGATGGTCCCTATGTTGACGTGGGGCTTTGTTCTCTCAAACTTCTCCTTGGCCATTACGTTATCCTCCCTGTGGTCTTATGAGATCTTTTGTTCAAACTCGGGTGCAACCGCCGGAGACTGTACCGGGGCCCGAAATCAGCTGAAACAGGAAAATCCCCCCCATGGAGGAAGTAAATGGAGCCCACAATCGGACTTGAACCGATGACCTCATCCTTACCAAGGATGTGCTCTACCTGCTGAGCTATGTGGGCTTAATTCACTACCAACCTGCGGAGAAAGAACAGCTAATTTTGGAGCGGGAAACGGGACTCGAACCCGCGACCCTCAGCTTGGAAGGCTGATGCTCTAGCCAACTGAGCTACTCCCGCCCAAAACGAAACCCGATCTTTTATGTGCAGTGTCTTGGACTCGGCCCCAGCCGCGGTCCCAGTACGAACGGCCATTCGGCCTCCTGGATGCCACTGCGCTGATCTTTGTCCGGCAAGCAACTTTCTTTATTGGTGGAGGGGGGAGGATTCGAACCTCCGAAGTCTACGACGTCAGATTTACAGTCTGATCCCTTTGGCCACTCGGGAACCCCTCCAGGGGAAGCGAATCTTTATTTTTCAGGGGGCGTTTTAAGCCCCGTAGCCCACTGGAGCTGGCGACAGGAATTGAACCCGCAACCTGCTGATTACAAGTCAGCTGCTCTACCAATTGAGCTACGCCAGCACAAGGCGGGATTTATACAACAACGATCGGCAAATTGCAAGACTATTTTTTCGAAAGCCGACCCCCCGCCGAGGCGAAAGCAACTTATAATCGATTTACGAAATGATGTCAACCCATTTGGTGTTTTTTTCCGCAGGCCGTCCGTTCACGGCCCTTTTCTCCGGAAAAACCTCCAGTCCGGGCCTAAACGCTCCGCTGCCGGAGCGCCTCGAAAAGGGCCACCGCCGCTGCCACCGATGCGTTGAGGGAGCTCACCCCGCCGCGCATGGGGATGGCGAGCAGGCCGTCGCAGTGGCGCCGGACATTGGGCCGCAGCCCCGTCCCCTCGCTCCCCACCACCAGGGCCAGGTCTCGCACCAGGTCGGTGCCGTAGAGTGACTCGGCCTCGTCTCCGCCCGCCATACCGAAGGCCCAGACCCCTTCGTCCTTGAGCTGCTCGAGGGTTCGGGACAGATTAGTCACCTGACACAGGGGGATGTGGGCCAAGGCCCCCGCGGCGGCCCGGTCGACGACCGCGGTGATCGAGCAACTGCGGTCCCGGGGGACGACCACCCCGTGGCAGCCTGCGGCATCGGCGCTGCGCAGGATCGCCCCCAGGTTGTGGGGGTCGGTGATGCCGTCCAGAAGAAGGAAAAAAGCTTTTTCCCCCGAATCGCGCCAGCGCAGGATGATCTCTTCCAGCGAGACGAAGGCGAAGGGCTCCACCCGCAGCACTGCCCCCTGGTGGTGGCGGCTGCCGGCCAGGCGGTCGAGGTCCTGTCGATCCCTCAGGCGGATCGGCACCCCGGCCTCCCGGGCCAACTGCTGCAGCTCATCGCCCCGGGCCGAGCGGTCTTCCCGGAGCAGAAAGAGCTCCAGAGGGGGCCGCTGTGAACCCTGCAGGGCCTCCCGGACGGGGTGAATGCCGTAAATAAGCTCGGCCATGACTCAGGCCTTCTCCAGGGCTGAAGCCATCTCTTCGAGAATCCGGTCGGCGGCCTCCACCGGGTCGGCCGCCGCCGAGATGGGACGGCCGACCACCAGGTAGTCGGCCCCCGCCGCAATCGCTTCAGCCGGCGTGGTCACCCGTTTCTGATCGTCCAGGGCGGCGAAGGCCGGCCGTACGCCGGGGGTCACGATGACAAAGTCGCCGCCGCAGGCCTGCCGGATCAGCTCCACCTCCCGGGGAGAAGCCACCACCCCGTCCATGCCCGCCTCCCTGGCCAGGCGCGCAAGGCGCGGGACCATCTCGACCACCGGCCGTTCGATCCCCGCCTCGCACAGGGTCTGCTCGGTGGACGACGTGAGGATCGTCACCGCCAGGAGCAGGGGGCGGTCCTTGCTGCCTCGCGGAAAGAGGGCATCGACCTCGGCGACGGTCTTCTCCATCATCTCGCGGCCACCGAGGGCGTGAACGTTGAACATCCGCACTCCCAGCCGGCAGGCTTCGGCCCCGGCTTTGGCCACGGTGTTGGGGATGTCGTGATACTTGAGGTCGAGAAAGACCTCCCCCCCCTCGCCGCGGACCATGTGCACCACCTCCGGGCCGCAGCGGGTGAAGAGCTGCTTGCCGACCTTGAACACCCCGACCTTTTCGCTCAGGCGCTTGACCCACTGCTCGGCGTCCTCGAAGTTGTCCACATCGAGGGCGAATATCAGTCTCTTTCTGGCTTCACTTATCATCGTTTACTCCCGACAAGACTCTTGACCCGCCGGGAAATCTCCTGCACCCGGTGGGTCAGTTCGGCCGCCTCGGCGCTCTCCAGCTCCCGGCGCGCGGCGGCGCATTCCATGAAGACCAGTTCGCCCAGAGACTCGGCCAGCAGCTTTTCCTGGTCCCCCTCCTCCAGGCCGGCAAGGTTAGCCATGATCCTCCCCCCGTCCACGCTGCCGTCCTCCCGCAGGGTCACGTCGCGCAGCACGTAGGAGAGGGGCTGGGGAAGGTCGCGCAGGAACATGGCCACCTCGCGGTCGAAGCCAGGGTCATTCCTGACCAGACGCCGATAGAGGAGGCTCAGCACGCCGTTGTAGACGGCCAGGATCTCCCCCGGCACCCCCTCCAGCTGCACCGGCGGTGCATCCTCCAGGCGCACAGCCTCCTTCTCGAGCAACTGGAAAAGGAGACGCAACCCCTCGAACTCCCCGGCGCCGCTGCGCCGCAGCAGCTCCCGGACCGTGCCCTGCCCCTCGGCGACCAGCTTGAACAGGCTGCTTTCGGCGGGGCTCAAACCCTTGCCGGGCTCCCCGTCGGCCACCGGCACCGCGTCGAGGGATCCGATGCGACGCATGAAGAGGGCTCGCTCGTCGAGCCGGCGCAGCCCCTCCATGATGAGGTTCTGGGTGCTCATGGGCAGGCGCACGATCTCCTCGCCCGCCAGGTCCTTGGAGACGAAGGAGAAGCCTCCCCCATGGAAGGCGAACAGGTTGTAGACGATCCGCTCGACCTGGCTGCGGGTGGCCGTCCAGAGGTCCTTGGGGGTCACCCCCCCCTTGTCGACCAGGATCTTACCGACCGTGTTGCTGCCGGTGGCGAACTGGCGGGCCCTCTGTAGGGACTCGCGGTCCACCTTGCCGAGATCGTACAGGACCTCCCCGAGATCCTCCTCGGGAAAGGTGCTGGAGGCGTAGACCACCTCGCCCGCCTCAAAGAAGAGTTCCTTGGCGCCGCCCGCCAGGTCGAACCGGAGCAGCCCCGTCCTGCGGAACATGTTGCAGAAGGAGAGCAGGTCGGGGACGGAGACCTCTCCGAGCGTACCCGCCAGGATCACCTCCCCGTCGTCGCCGGGGGCGACCAGAAGGAGGTGCCGTTCCGAGTGAGAGGTCAGCTCCAGTGGGCGCTCGCCGATCCGGCGGGCCGCATGGCCCGGCAGCCCGAGGCGGCCGTGGCTGTCCAGGGTGATCTTTTTCATGAATTCATCCGCCGATATCCCTCTAGGCCAGCGCGGCCCTGACACTCTGCTCCACCTGCCGGGCCGCCTCGGCCACGGGCAACATGGTGCGCTCGCCGCTGCGGCGCTCCTGGAGTTCCAGGGAGCCCTCCTTGAGCCCCCGGGCCCCCACGGTGACCCGCAGGGGGATACCGAGCAGGTCGTCGTCCTTGAACTTGACCCCGGGACGCTCGTCCCGGTCGTCGAGGAGCACCTCGACCCCAAGCTCCCCGAGTTCGGCATAGAGGGTTTCGGCGGCCACGCGGACGGCGTCGTCGTTGGGGTTGAGCATGGTCACCAGAACCTGGAAGGGGGCGATGGGCATCGGCCAGACGATGCCGTTCTCGTCGTGGTTCTGCTCGATGGCCGAGGCCATGGTGCGCCCGACGCCGATGCCGTAGCAGCCCATGAAGAGGGTCTGCTCCTTACCCTGATCGTCGAGGACCGCGGCGCCCAGCGCCTCGGAGTACTTGGTCCCCAGCTTGAAGACGTGCCCCACCTCGATCCCCCGCCAGACCTCCAGGGTCCCCTCGCAGCGCTGGCAGCGGTCCCCGCTGACGGCCTGGCGCAGGTCGGCGAAGGTGTCGACGGAAAAGTCCCGCTCCAGGTTGACCCCGACGATGTGGGCGTCCTTCTCGTTCGCCCCGGTGACCGAATCGGCCATCGCCTTGACCTCGTGATCGGCGAGAATGCGCAGCTGCTTCAGCCCGACGGGGCCGGCAAAGCCGCTCGGGGCGCCGGTGGCGCGGATGACGGCCTCTTCGGGGGCCATCTCCACCCAGTTGCAGCCGAGCAGGCGGCAGAGTTTGATTTCGTTCAGCTCGCGGTCTCCGCGCAGCAGCACCGCCACCGTCTCGCCGGTGTCGGTCTGCACCACGAGGGTCTTGATCAGCTTCTCCGAGGTCGTCTCCAGGAAGAGGGCCACATCCTCGATGGTCTTGCGGGCCGGGGTGAGGACCTTCTTCACCTCCTCGGTGGCCGGCGGCGTCGGCAGGCCGGCGTCCTGGATCTCGGCCTTCTCCACGTTGGCCGCATACTCGCAGGCACCGCAGGAGACGATCGCGTCCTCCCCCGAAGCGGCCAGAACCATGAACTCGTGGGAGGAGGTCCCGCCGATCGACCCGGTGTCGGCCTCCACGGCGCGGAACTTCAGTCCGCAGCGCTCGAAAATGCGCCGATAGGCCTGGTACATCTTCTCGTAGGACAGGTCCGCCCCCGCGTCGTCGAGGTCGAAGGAGTAGGCGTCCTTCATGATGAACTCGCGACCGCGCATGAGGCCGAAGCGGGGCCGGATCTCGTCGCGGAACTTGGTCTGGATCTGGTAGAGGTTGAGGGGCAGCTGGCGGTAGGAGCGCACCGTGCCCCGCACGATGTCGGTGATCACCTCTTCGTGGGTGGGTCCGAGGCAGAACTCGGATTCCTTGCGATCCTTGAGGCGCAGCAGCTCCTTGCCGTACTGCTCCCAGCGCCCCGACTCCTGCCACAGCTCGGCGGGGGTCACCATCGGCATGAGCAGCTCGATAGCCCCGGCGCGGTCCATCTCCTCTCGGACGATCTTCTCCACCTTGCGGAGCGAGCGCAGGCCCATGGGCATGTAATTGTAAATGCCGGCCGCGACCTTGCGGATCATGCCGGCCCTCAGCATGAGTTGGTGGCTGGTCACCTCGGCCTCGGCCGGGGTCTCCTTGAGGGTGGGAAGCAGGTATTGGGTATAGCGCATGACAGACCTCTCGAGAAGGGATTTTCACCGTCGCCTGTCCCCCGGGGCGGGGGCCGGAATGACCTCGGAACCTAGCGTATTTCGCGGCCGATTGCAAGCAAATGCGTGGCCGTACCCGGCCTCCTCTCCGGCGATTTGCTGTGGACTTTCTCCGGCGGATGTTTTAGAGTTTTTTGCCTTCCCCCGGCGCCCCCCCCAGGCCATTCACCGAGGAGCCGACCATGGTCAAGGACTTCAGCCTGTCCGCCTTCAGCCGCCTGGTTGCGGCGGGCACCCCGTTGCTCTACATCACCACCGACAGCGAAAGCCGCACCGAGGCCCTCATCACCCGGGCCGCCCTGCAGCGGCTCAAGGGGGTCCCCGTCCCCCAGGTGTGGAACTGCACCGCCGGCTTCCCCGGCAAGAACAACGACGCAGACCCCCTGAGTTGCCTGCGCTGGGCCATCGAGCAGGAAGGTCCCGGCATCTTCGTCTTCAAGGACATGCACTGGTTCTGGGACGACAACCCCTACCTCCAGCGCGTGCTCAAGGATTTCGCCGCCGTGCGCCGCCCGGCGGGCAAGACCCTCGTCTTTCTCGGCGCCGAGCCGGAGATTCCCCCGGCGCTGCGCGAGGACTTCCTCATCCTCGACCACGGCCTGCCCGACCGCCTCGAAATCATGGCCTTCCTCGAGGCCCAGCGCAAGAAGGACCCCTTCCTCGAACAGATCCTGGCCGAGGAGGACGCCCTGCCCCGCCTGACCCTCGCCGCCCAGGGACTCGACCTCTCCGACTTCGACCAGGCCCTGCGCAGGGCCCGGGTCGCCAAGGGGGCGGGACTCAAGGAGGTGGTCGCCTCCCTGCACCTGAACAAGAAGCAGATCCTGCGCCGCAGCGGCATCATGGAGTTCGTCGAGAACGAGGTCCAGCCTGAGCACGTCGGCGGCATGGAGAACCTCAAGACGTGGCTGGAGAAGCGGGAGAAGGCCTTCGGAACGACGGTCCTGTCGGCCGGCCACAACCTGCCCAAGGGGGTGCTGATCATGGGCATCAGCGGCTGCGGCAAGAGCCTCTTCGTCAAGGCCATCGCCAGCCGCTGGAACCTGCCCCTCGTGCGCCTCGACATGGCCACCGTCTACGAAGGGACCTTCGGCTCGCCCGAGGGCAGCCTGCGCCGCGCCTGCAAGACCGCCGAGGCGCTCGCCCCCTGCGTCTTGTGGATCGACGAGATCGAGGCGGGGATCTCCAACCAGGGCTTCAAGTCCGAGGGGGGGCCGGCCTCCCGGGTGCTCGGGTACTTCCTCACCTGGATGCAGGAGAAGAGCCAGCCCGTCTTCGTGGCGGCCACCGCCAACGCCATCGAGCTTCTTCCCGCCGAGGTGCTGCGCAAGGGGCGCTTCGACGAGATCTTCTACATGGCCCTGCCGAGCCTTGTCGAGCGCGAGGAGATCTTCCGCATCCACCTGGAAAAGCGCGACTTCGACCCGGCCGCCTTCGACGTCACCATGCTCGCCCACTCGGCCAAGGGCTTCTCCGGGGCGGAGATCGAGCAGGCCGTCGACAACGCCTCCTTCGAGGCCCTCGCCAAGGGCCGACCCATGATCAAGCAGGACCTCATGGAGGCGATCAGCCGCACCGTCCCCCTCTCCGTCACCATGGCCGAGCAGATCAAGAAGATCGAGGCCTGGGCCTTCAAGCGCGCCGTGCCAGCCAGCAAAACGGAAAAGACCTGACATTCGCGCCTCAGCGCCCACGTCAGGTCTCAGCTTCCAGCTTCCAGCTTACAGCTTAAACCCGCCCCACCCTCAGCCCGAGGGGCCAGGAGCACCTCCGGGTCCGGTCCGGGTCCCCCCAGGCTTTTTCCAGTTCGTCCCGCACGACGGCCAGCGGATCGCTTCCCCGATCGTCCCGGTAATGGCGCACCGCCGACCAGGTCCCCAGATAGCCGAAAAGCTGCTCGAAACTCCAGTCGGTGGCCATCGCAAAGGGAGGCACCTCGATCTCGTCAAAGGGGAAGGGAATCCCCGCGTAGGCCTCGTCCACGTAGCGGCGCTCCGGCGGCCAGTAGGGGGCGACGACCTCGTGGTAGAGCCGGTCGACGACCCGGTCCACCCCCGGATCGATGCGCAGCAGGCCGTAGGTCCCGCCGGCGATCACCCCGCCGGGCCGCAGCACCCGGCGCACCTCGGCGTAGAAGAGGTCGAAATCGAACCAGTGCAGGGCCTGGGCGGCCACGATCAGGTCGAGACTGGCGTCGGGCAGGCCCGAATCCTCCGCCGTTGCGACGCGGTAGGTCACCCGCGGATGGGGGATCGCCCGGCCGATCTGGGGGGCGCTGGCGTCGGTGGCGACCACAGCCTCGAAGTGCTCGGCCAGCATCAGGGCCGCCTGGCCGCTGCCGCACCCGGCGTCCCAGGCTTTCTCACGACCCGGGGCCAGGGAGGCCAGCCAGGCGAAGAGTTCGGCGGGGTAGGAGGGGCGATAGCGGGCGTAGACGTCCGAGAGGGGGGAGAAATGGTCTTTGAAAGTATGCTTGTCGTTCATCGCTGCAAAGAATCTCCTTCTGTGATTCTGAAGAACGCAAGGTGGGTTAAGGCGCCGAAGGAGCCGAATCCACCAATGTCCGCCGCAGAAAGCACAGCGGTATTATCCGCATGGGGGGATTCGCTTCGCTTGATCCACCCTACCGTTAAATCAAAAAACCGGCCGTCAGCATCCGCTGACCCGGCCGGTCTCCCCTCTTCTATGTCCTCAAAACTNTCCTCAAAACTCCCATGCGCCAAAAGTAGCAAGGAGCGCCCGGTTAGGCAATACTTATTTCCCCTCCACCTTCACCAACTCCCCCCCGTCAAACCGGAAGATCGGCGTCACCTCCTCGGTCGGGCAGCACATCGGCTCGTAAGGGCCCTGGGTGAGCATATCGACCGTCACCGTGCCCTTCCTGACGGAGAGGGTGCGGACCTTCACCCGGTCGCCGAGAAAGACGGAAGAGACATGGTTCGGGCGCCCACCGTCGTTGAGGATCGCGGCCAGTTCGACGAAGCTGCCGCTGCCGCCGGTCTCTGTGACGAGGATCGCGACGGCGTCCTGCAGCCCGTCGCCGTCCAGATCGCCGTAGGCAACGGGCCCGGCGAGGGAAACGCGCAGGCGCCTCAGGGGATTGTCGTACACCCCCTCGGCGAGGTGGACCCGCCCCTCCGGGTGGTAGCGCGAGGAATAGCGGCTATTTTCCAGGGACTCGGCGGACAGGGACGGCCCGGCCGGGGGCGCGGCGAGGCAGCCCCCCAGAAGGGCCGTCAGGCAAAGCAGAATTATCGAACGCATCGTTCCCCTCCTTTTTCAAATACAGAATTCAGGAATCAGGCACCTGAAACCTTAATCCCCCCGGTTCGCCTTGTAGTAGTTGATCAGGCCGTTGGTGGAGCTGTCGTGGCCGCCGACCGCCCCCTCCCCCTTCAGCTCGGGGAGGATGCTCCCGGCGAGCTGCTTGCCGAGCTCCACCCCCCACTGGTCGAAGGAGTTGAGGTCCCAGACCGCCCCCTGGACGAAGATCTTGTGCTCGTAGAGGGCGATCAGCGAGCCGAGGGTGACCGGGGTCAGCTTACGGAAGAGGATGGCGTTGCTCGGCCGGTTGCCGGGAAAGACCTTGTGGGGCAGGAGCCTGTCCACCGCCTCGGGATCAAGGCCATTGGACTCCAGCTCGGCCCGCGCCTCGGCTTCCGTCTTGCCCTTCATGAGGGCCTCGGGCTGGGCGAAAAAGTTGGAAAGGAGGATCTTGTGGTGCTCCCCGAGGGGGTTGTGGCTCTCGACCGGGGCGATGAAGTCGGCCGGGACGAGCTTGGTCCCCTGGTGAATCAGCTGGTAGAAGGCGTGCTGCCCGTTGGTCCCCGGCTCGCCCCAGATGATCGGCCCGGTGGAATAGTCCACCGCCTCGCCGGCCCGGGTCACCCCCTTGCCGTTGCTCTCCATGTCCCCCTGCTGCAGGTAGGCGGGGAAGCGGTGCAGGTACTGGTTGTAGGGAAGGATGGCGTGGGTGTCGGCGCCGAAGAAGTTGTTGTACCAGATGCCGAGCAGCCCCATGAGCGCCGGGATGTTCTCCTCCAGAGGGGCGCTGCGGAAATGCTCGTCGGCCCGGTGGGCCCCCTCTAGCAGCTCCTCGAAGCGATCCATGCCGACATAGAGGGCGATGGAGAGGCCGATGGCCGACCACAGGGAGTAGCGGCCGCCGACCCAGTCCCAGAACTCGAACATGTTCTCCGCGTCGATGCCGAACTCGGCCACCTTCGAAGCGNAGGCCGATGGCCGACCACAGGGAGTAGCGGCCGCCGACCCAGTCCCAGAACTCGAACATGTTCTCCGCGTCGATGCCGAACTCGGCCACCTTCGAAGCGTTGGTGGAGACGGCGACGAAGTGGCTGGCGACGTGAGCCTCGTCGTCAGCCGACAAAAGGAACCACTCCCGGGCCGAGCGGGCGTTGGCCATCGTCTCCTGGGTGGTGAAGGTCTTGGAGGCGATGACGAAGAGGGTCGTCTCGGGATCGAGGCCTTTGAGGGTCTCGGCGAGGTGGGTGGCGTCGACGTTGGAGACGTAATGGACCCGCAGCGTGCCGCCGTAGGCCCCCAGGGCCTCGGTGACCATCAGCGGGCCGAGGTCGGAGCCGCCGATGCCGATATTGACCACGTCGGTGACCGCCCGGCCGCTGTAGCCGGTCCAGTCGCCGCCGCGCACCCGGTCGCAGAAGACGCGCATTTGGGCCAGCACCGCGTTTACCGCGGGCATCACGTCCTTCCCGTCAACGGCGATCGGCCGGCCGGAGCGGTTGCGCAGGGCCACGTGGAGGACCGCCCGCCCCTCGGTGACGTTGATCTTCTCCCCGGCGAACATGGCCCGGACCTTCTCCTCGAGCCCGGCCTCGCGCGCCAGCGCCACGAGGAGCCCGACGGTCTCGGCGGTGATGCGGTTCTTGGAGTAGTCGAAGAGGAGGTCGCCCAGGCGCAGGGAGAACTTCTCGAAGCGCCCCGGGTCCTCGGCGAAGAGCTCGCGCATGTGACGGGGGGCGATGGTCCGGTGGTGCTCCTGCAGCGCCTGCCAGGCCGGCAGCTCGGTCAATTTGGACATCTTTGTCGCCTCCCTCTTTACGAGCCCCACGGGGCACGAGTCAAAAACGTGATTGATGGTGTACCATCCCCCCCCTTCGACGCCGCCGGAGCGCAGCGGGCGTTTTGAGAATCAGGGGGCCAGATGTCTGAGCGACAGCGAGTTTTTGGCCGCCCTCAGAACGGCCGCGGAGCGGAGAGAACCCGAAGGGCACCCCTTGTCGGAACCTCCCCCGGTGCACGGCACAGCCGAAAGCGGCCGTCAGACCTTTGCCTCCTCTTCGGCCATGCGCCGCGCCTCCTCGACCAGGGCGTCCGCCAGGTCTTCCTCGGCCACCTTGCGCACCACCTCCCCCTTGCGGAAAAGGAGTCCCTGCCCCTTGCCGCCGGCGATGCCGACGTCGGCCTCCCGGGCCTCGCCGGGGCCGTTGACCACGCACCCCATGACCGCCACGGTGATCGCCGCGGGCAGGTCGCGCAGGCGCTCCTCCACGGCCTCGGCGACGGGGATGAGATCGACCTGGCAGCGGCCGCAGGTGGGGCAACTGACGAAGACCGGGCCGCGCTCGCGCAGCCCGAGGCTCTTGAGGATTTCCCAGCCGACCCGCACCTCGTCCACCGGGTCGCCGGTGAGGGAGACCCGCAAGGTGTCGCCGATCCCGTCGTAGAGGAGGACCCCGAGGCCGACGGCGCTCTTGACCGTGCCGGAAAAGGTCGTCCCCGCCTCGGTGATGCCGACGTGCAGGGGGTAGTCGACCTGGCCGGCGAGGAGGCGGTAGGCCTCGACGGTGCGGCGGATGTCCGAGGCCTTGAGGCTGACCTTGATCTCCCGGTAGCCGAGCTCTTCGAGGATGCGGATGTGCCCGAGGGCGCTCTCGGCCATCGCCTCGGCGCTCGGGTGGCCGTACTTCTCGAGCAATTCCGGCTCCAGGGAGCCGCCGTTGACCCCGATGCGGATCGGCACAGAGCGCTCGGCGCAGGCCTTGACCACCTCCTCCACCTTCCACCTCTCCCCGATGTTTCCGGGGTTGAGGCGCAGCCCGTGAACTCCGCCCTCGAGCGAGGCCAGGGCGAGGCGGTGGTCGAAATGGATGTCGGCGATCACCGGCAGGGGGCTCTGGCGCACGATCTCGCCGAGGGCCGCCGCCGCGTCCTGATCGGGGACGGCGCAGCGCACGATCTCGCAGCCGGCCCGGTGCAGGCGACCGATCTGCTCCAATGTGGCGGCCGCGTCCCGGGTGTCAGTGTTGGTCATGGACTGGACCGTGATCGGGGCGCCGCCGCCGACGGCGACGCCGCCGACGCGGATCTGGCGGGTGGTGCGGGACATGGGGAAACTCCTGACTATGTTATCGGCAAACCTTCATGGCGGAGGCGCTGCGCTCCATCCACCCGGCCCCCCTTCTTTACCCTTTGCGACTTTGCGATAAATTGGAACCGTGGCCCGTTTATCATGCATTCCAATGAGACATTACAAAACCGGCCCGAGTGTACCGGCCCGATGCGGGGCAAGTCAAGCGAACAGGGGAGCGAACGGGAGATTGACAGGACCCCGACGACAGGGGTAATGTTCGGCATTCTCCCCCAACGAAAAGGACCACCCCATGGCAAAACCACCGGCAAGAGGCAAGAGCAGGCCCCCCAGGACCCCCCTGCCCACTCTCGAATGCGACATCGACCACATCAACGACGACGGCGTCGGCATCGGCCGCCACGCCGGCAAAGAGGTCGTGGTGGCGGGCGCCTTTGCCGGCGAGCGGGTCGAGGTCACGGCGGAGCACACCGGGCAGCGCCGCATCATCGGCCGCCTGCGCAAGGTCCTGTCCCCGAACCCGGACCGGGTCCCCTCCCCCTGCCGGCACGCGCGCTCCTGCCTCGGCTGCCCCCTGATCGCCATGGACTACGCCGCGCAGCTCGGCTTCAAGCAGGACCGGGTGCGCCAGGCCCTGGACGGCTACCCGGACCTTCGCAAGGTCCCGGTCGCCCCGGCGTGGGAGGCCTCGCACCCCCTGGGCTACCGCACCAACGCCAAGCTGGTCTGCAGCCGCGGGCGCGGGCAGGTCAAGATCGGGCTTTACCGGCGGGGCAGCCATGACCCGGTGGACATCGGGGACTGCCCCCTTCACAACCCCCTGGTCAACCGCATCGTCGCCGTGGTGCGCGAAGAAATCGACCGGCAGAAGATCTATGTCTACGACCCCGCCCGGCGCCGGGGCCTGCTGCGCTACCTGGCGGTGCGGGTCGCCCCGGCTGCGAACAAGGCGATGGTGACCTTCGTCGTCGCCGAGCGCGATTTCCGCCCCGTCACCCACCTCGCCAAGTGGCTGAAAAAGAAGGTCCCCGAGGTCGTCTCGGTCAACATGAACGTCAACGCCTCGGAGGGGAACGTCATCTTCGGCAGGGAAACCAAGCGCATCATGGGAGTGCCCGACCTGATCGACCAGGTAGGCGACGTGCGCCTGCGCATCTCCCCCACCTCCTTCTTCCAGGTCAACAACGAACAGGCGGCCCGCATCTACCGCCTGGTGCGCCAGTGGGCTGCGCTGGGCAAGGATGAGACCGCCCTCGACCTCTACTGCGGCATCGGCGGCATCGCCCTGCACCTGGCCAAGGACGCGGGGCGGGTGATCGGGGTCGAGGTTGCCGAGGAGGCGGTGGGCAACGCCCGGGCCAACGCCCGGCTGAACGACACGGCGGGCTGCTCCTTTTTCGCCGGGGACGCCGCTGGGCAGCTGGAGGAGCTGGCCGAACAGATCCCGCCCGGCGGGGTCGCGGTGGTCAATCCCCCGCGCAGCGGCTGCGAGCCGCAGGTCCTGAAGGGCCTTGCCGGACTCGCCCCGCGGACCCTGATCTACGTCTCCTGCAACCCCCGGACCCTGGCCCGCGACCTCGACATCCTCGGGGGGCTGGGATACCGCACCGCCGAGGTGCAGCCCGTGGACATGTTCCCCCAGACCGGCCACGTCGAATCGGTGGCGCGCCTCGTCCCCGCCTAGCCCGACGACGTCATTGAAGCGAACCTGCATGAAGCCCGAGCCATGACACCAGCCACCCTCAGCGCCCTATTCCTCTTTGCGGCCGCCCTGCTCCAGTCCTTCAGCTACCTGTGCCGCAAACTACCCGCAGAGCGCCGCCCCAACATCTACCCCCGCAACCAGTGGGCGCAGGCCGGGATCGACCTGAGCTGGATCTGCCTGTTCGGGGCCGGGATCGTCCCTGCGTTCGGCCTCTCCGCCTGGCTCGGCGCCGTCGCCCTGATCGCCTACTTCGTGATCCTGCCCTTCGCCTTCCAGCCGTCCATGGCCCGGCTCATGGGATTCAAGAGCCTGCGCGATTACCTGGAGACGGTCGACCGGGGCTGAGGGGCTTACTCGGCCCCCAACTGCGCCAGCCGCTCCCGGGCCTTGGCCGCGTAGGGCGAGTCGGGGAATTTCTCCAGAACCTGCCGGTAAAGCTGGGCGTCGTGATCCTCGTTAAACTGCTTTTCCTCGAACTGGGCGGTCTCGAACAAATCCTTCGCCTGGTCGCCGCATCCGGCGAGCACAAGGGCCAGGAAAATCACCGAAACAATCCTGCGCATGATCTCAGTCCTCCCCGGGGAACGAACGCCCCCGTCCATGCCACCGCGCCCGTTTGGGCAGGAGGCGTTTCTCAATCGAGGGGCATGCTGACGGTGAAGGCCCCCCGGATATCCCCCGCCCCGAAGCCCGTGGCCCGGTCCTCGGGGTAGAGGGTCCGCAGCCCGGCCCGGACATCGGGAGCCACCGCCGTGCCGTGGCACACCAGGCAGACCTCCCCGGTGGGGATCGCCTTCATGTAGCGCAGGACCCTTCCCCCCTCCTCCTCCACGACCTCGTAACGTTCCAAAACCGGCAGAGCCTCTCCGCCGGCCTTGCGCTCCTCGAAGGACTCCAGAACCGCCCTCTCCCAGGGGTCGGGTGCGTTCTGCCGGTTGCGCACCTTGAGAGCCGTCCTCCCGATTCGCAGTCCCCTTTCGGCGGAGACCGCCCCGGCGATCGCCGGGGCCCTGTCCCGACAGACGCCCAGGGCGAAGACCGGCCCCCCCTGCCGCAGCGCCCCGACCAGCTCCCCCTTGAGCGTACTCGCGAACTGGCGTGTCGCCTCCCGGCAGGGTTCAACCCGCCCCTCTCCCCCGGAAGCCGCCGGCGACGACACCCAAACCGCCAGAATGCAAACCATCAGAAACCCGGATATACGCAGCATTGTACCCTCCCCGACGTGTCGACTCACGGCTGTAAGGTTTCCATTCTATCAGCTCTGTTGCGGTTTATCAGAAGTCAGAAGACCGGCGGTTGACCGCTGAGAACTGCATGCGAGCCCCCAAAATAGAAACAACCTATAATAAAACAAAAATACATCAACATTACCTATTTGTATTATTTGTGCTTCCGGTTTATTAATAATACTCGGAATTCCACTCGAAAGGGAGACGAGATAATGACGACCTTGGACTGCCGGGCCAAGAAGTGCCCCCACCCCGTTGTCGAAACCCGCAAGCTGGTCCTGGAGCGACCGGGGGTTCCCCTGCGCGTTCTGGTCGGGGACGATACGGCCCGGGAGAACGTCTCCCGCCTCGCCGCCAGCCAGGGCTACACGGTCGAAGCCAGCGACACCGATGGCGGCTTCGCCCTCGAGCTGACCCCCGGCGCGGCCTCCGGTAAGACCGGTGACGCGACTGGCGTCGTGGGAAAAACCGTCGCCTTCGTCGCCTCCGATGCCATGGGCAACGGCGACGACGAACTGGGACGACTGTTGATGAAAAACTTCCTCTTCACCCTCACCGAACTCGACCCGGCCCCCGACGCCGTGCTGTTCGCCAACGCCGGGGTCAAATTGGCCGCAGAGGGGTCCGAGGTCCTCGAGGCTTTGGACAAACTGGCCTGCATGGGGACCGACATCGCCTCCTGCGGCCTGTGCCTCGATTTCTTCAACATCAAGGAGACGCTCGCCGTCGGCCGGGCCACCAACATGCTCGATATCGTCGAGACCCTGCGGGACGCCGCGCACACCATCCGCCCCTGACTCTCAACCTGGCAGAATCGCTTGGAATAACTGCGCTTTCACACATACCAACTCCGTGCGGATGTCCCTTGCATCAGCACCGGAATCGTGCTAAATTTCCCTACCGTCAGCTTTCGGGAGTAGTTAGTAGCCTGGTGGCGCTCTCGGTCTTCAAAACCGAAGGGGGGCGCATCCCGTCCCCGGTGGGTTCGATTCCCATCTACTCCCGCCATTAACAAAAAAGAAGCCTTCCGCTCACGCGGAAGGCTTCTTTCGTTCTGCAAAGCCTCAGTTCAGGTCGACCGCCTCCCGGAAGCGGCTAACGACCCTGGCCAACCGGTCGTCAAGCCGGGCCCACACCTCCTCCTGAATGCCCTGGGGGACCCCGCCGAAATAAGCCTCGGCCACGCTCCCGGCTATGCAGGCCTGGGTATCGCTGTCGCCGCCGAGAGAGACGGCGCCCCGCACCGCGTCCTCGAAGTCTTCGGCCTCGAAAAAGGCTATCAGGGCCTCGGGGACCGAGCCCTGGCAGGTCACGTCGAACCGATAGTCCGGCCGGATGCTGTCCAGGCTTCGGGAGAGGTCGTAGCCGAAGCGGGTTTCCAGGTAGTGCCGCAGCCTCCCCCGGTCCTTTTCCCGCCGCGCCAGAAAGATCGCCGCCGCCACCGCCTGGGCCCCCTTGACCCCCTCGGGGTGGCTGTGAGTGGGCAGGGCGGTTTTTTCCGCCTCGGCCAGGACCGTATCCAGATCGTCGAAACACCACCCCACCGGGCTGACCCTCATGGCCGCCCCGTTGCCATAGGAGTTGTAGGACGCACGCCCCTCTCCCTGCGCCCATCGACAGAAGTTGCCGCCGTAATCTGCGTGGGGATAGAGGCAAAAATAGTGCCGCAGCATCTAGTCGCAGGGCCGGCCTTCAAGCAGGCTTTCGGCCACCGCGACGCTCAGCACCGCGTCGTCGGTATAGGTGCACTCCGGGGCGAACAGGGCGAAATCCCTGCTCTTGACCGGGTCGGTCTCGAACCGCGAACCGATGATGTCGCCGGCAATGGCTCCGAGCATGCAAGAACCTCCAAAGCGGAAGGGCGGGACCTATGGCCCCGCCCCTGGTATCGATTGGAGCCTACTCCGCGCTTTCCGGGAATGCCGGTTTCAGGTAGAACCCCCGGGAATGGTTGTTGATGCTGACGGAATTGCCGGCCACCTCGCCGCTGTCGTTGATGGCCGCCGCGGCGCTGAAGGGGAAGGTCGGCGTGAAAGGGTATTCGTAGGGCGGCTGATGGGTGCCGAGATAGTACATCGTCCCGCTGTCCCAGAGAAAGGCGTGGCGGACGATCGCCTCGGCGCAGTCCTCGCATGTGCCCCCGGTCTCCGACCAGCCCACCACCTGCCCCGCCTCGTTGATGGCGGTCGCGCAGCTGTTGGTCCCGCCGAGGGTGCCGAGATCCCTTATGGCCCCCTTCTTGTTTTCGTCAAGGGACCAGATATAAGCGTGATTGGAACCATCCTCGAGAGTTGCACAACCCACGACCTGGTCGAGGTTGTTGATGTCGATAGCTAGACTGCTTCCCCCACCCAAATCATCAATCGGGTACATAACCCCGCCGTCCCAGAAGAAGCCGCGAACGTCGTCCGTCGCCACGTCGAGGGTGGCGGGGTCGAAATTGCCCGAGTTGCCGACAACATGGCCATCGGGGATATCGTCGTTGTTGGTGCTGATGCTGTCGTTGATGTCGACGGCCACGGTCATCGTCGCACCCGGCAGGTGGTTCAGCGACTCAATGACGTCCCAGTTCAGGTCATGAAAGATGACCGTGCCGCCGCTGTTGATGACCGCTTGCCCGTTTTCATTGATGGCCACCGCCTCGCTGTCCGCCCCCACGATGCGTCCCAGGGACTCCACATCGGGCACCAGGACCTCGACAGGGCCGGTGGGATGCTCCTTGTCGGGGTAGTAATAATGGAGGGAATCGGTGCGGAAGCTGACCCCGTCCCAGTAGTAGGCGTGGCGGCCGGTCTTGTCGTCCATGGTGAGAGCCACCTCTCCGAGGTCGTTGATGTCGACGGCCTCCGAGTACTGCCCGTTCACGCGGTAGATCTTGATGGTGACATTGCCGTTCTCGTCTTCGTCCTTCTCCTCGATGGTATAGGGGGGAGGGGCAAGATCGAAGAAGGCGCCGTCGTTCCAGAGAAAAGCGCGCTTTTCTTCGTCATCGGGCCACCCCGTCCCGGTGGTGGAGTTGCCGATAATCGTCCCCGATCCGTTGATCCCCGCCGCCTCGGAGTAGATGAAGAACTTGCGGAACTCCTCCTCGCGCTTGTAGCCGATGCAATAGAAGTCGTCGTAAGTCCCCGATTGCCTGCCGAGGTAGGTCATCAGGCCCGTGACCGGGTCCCAGCGGAAGGCGCCCTTGACCGGGCTCCCCGCGTTGGACTGGCCGACGACGATGCCGGCGTTGTTGA
This sequence comes from Desulfuromonas sp., assembly GCF_002868845.1. Classification (NCBI taxonomy): domain Bacteria; kingdom Pseudomonadati; phylum Thermodesulfobacteriota; class Desulfuromonadia; order Desulfuromonadales; family Desulfuromonadaceae; genus Desulfuromonas; species Desulfuromonas sp. The sequence goes on along the minus strand of NZ_PKUB01000056.1, from coordinate 68,357 downwards.
TGGCCGCGGTCTTGGTGAAGTACCAGCCGTCGCCGGGAGGCGGCTCGCCGTCGGGCGCCACCAGGTCGCCCAGGTCGGTGAGGTCGCCGAGCTTGCCGGGCCCCTCGGTCCCGCCGGAGCCGACGCTTCCGCCGTCGTCATCGCCCTCCTGAACAATCGCGTCGCCGATGCTTCCGCCGTCATCATCGCCCCCGCAGCCCTGCAGAGGAAGAACCAAGACCCCCAATAGCACTAAAATGGACCAGAACCGCCCCATCTTCAAACCTCCTTTAAATTCGCCCCTCGAGCATGGACAAAGTGGACAGGTACATCACTGAACAAACGGGGACAGCCCGGCCACTCCCGGCAGGGGGAAGCGGAGCTGCCCTTTCGATCCGCCGGAGGATCAGAACTGGAAAGAAACCATTCCCCCCGCTGAAAAGTCGCTCTTGTACTGGGCCTCGGCCCCGATGGAGAAACCGTCGAAATCGAGCACGATGCCGCCGAACCCTCCGACGTTGTTGTCCTCCTCGAGTTCGGTGGTCCCGGTGCCGTCCTCGGCGTCGCCCTTGGCGATGAACCCGACCGGCCCGGCGTAGACCTGCAGGGCCCCGTGGTGCAGCTCGAAGGGAAGTGCGACCTCGAGCTCGTAGGCATCCTGGATTTCCACGCCGGTGTCCTCGTCCTCAACGTCGAAGAAGTATCCCCCCTGCAGAACGATTCCCCAGGCGAAGACGTCCGTCTCGTAGAAGGCGCCTTTCACCCCCCCGATAAAGAAGGGCTCGTAGTCGCCGTCCAAGTCCTCGGCCTCCAGGTCCGCCGCGCCGCCGCGCAGGTAGACTTCCCCGCGGGGTTCGTCCTCCATGCCGAGGCCGTAGCCGAGATGGACGTAGATGCGGTTCTGCTCGATTTCCACGTCGTCCCACTCGGCCTGATGATTGAGATAGCCGGCCCCGACACTCACCTGGCCGTGGTCGGCCGCGGGCATCGCCGGGCCGATCTGGGTGGCGAAGGCCACCGAAGCGCTGGCCACGAAAAACACAACAAACAGTACAAGCCTCTTCATGCTTCCCTCCTGATCGGCTGAATAAGGTTCCCTCGATAATTTTCAAGCGTCTGCACCAGGTAGGTGCTACCAAATGATTAACCACCCCTAAACTTTTAGCACTATTTTTCTTTTTGTCTACAGCAAGTCTTTAGGTAGAGCCGTTTTTTTCACCCGTCGTTGAGCCCCCCTGGTCCCCGGAAAGCCCCCTCCTTTCCCTGTGCAAAACGGACCGCCGGACGCGCCTGGAAACGGCTCCTTGCCGGTTGTGATTTTTTCAGGACCGTGCTACTATTCGAGCCGCTTATGTGTCTACAGACATTAGGCATTTTCCCGGCCGCGGCCTGGAAATGTTCTAAATAAAAGTCCCCGATCCGGGCAAGCTTCGTTGGGAACCTGCCCGCAGGACGAATTCCCCGCCAACCCACCAAGTGAATCCGTTGCCATGACCGAAAAAAACCAGCTTTTACGCCAGTTGCCGGCGGTGGAACGAATCCTCAACGAGCCCCTTCTTCTGGAACTTGCCGAGGACTGCCCGCGAACCCTCATCCTGGAGGCGGCCCAGCAGGCGGTGGCCCAACTGCGCCAGCAGATTTTGACCTCTCCGCCCGACGGCCTCCAGATGGACCTGTCGCCGGCCGCCGCGGCGAAAATCGCCGCCCGTCTGGCCCAGGCCAAGGAGACCCCGTCGCTGCGCCCGGTCATCAACGCCACAGGAACCCTGCTGCACACCAACTTCGGCAGGGCCCCCTTGAGCGACACGGCCCTGAGCGCTGTCAGCGCCGTCTCCCAGAGCTACTCCAACCTGGAATTCGACCTGGAGACAGGTCAGCGGGGCCACCGTTATTCCCACGTGGAGGAGATTCTCTGCCGCCTGACAGGCGCCGAGGCCGCCGCCGTTGTCAACAACAACGCCGCCGCGGTTCTGCTGGCCCTTTCGGCCCTGGGCAAGGGCACCGAAGGCATCGTCTCCCGGGGCGAACTGGTTGAAATCGGTGGCGCTTTCCGGGTCCCCGACGTCATGGCGGCCAGCGGCATGACCCTGGTGGAGGTGGGCACCACCAACAAGACCCACATGCGGGACTACGAAGAAGCGATCACGGAAAACACCGGTATGCTGCTGAAAATCCACACCAGCAACTTCCGCATCGTCGGCTTCACCGCATCGGTTCCGGCGGCCGAACTGGTCCCCCTCGGCCGGAAGCACGGAATTCCGGTCATGGAGGACCTGGGCAGCGGCATGCTCTTCGACCTCTCCCCATTCGGGCTGCCCCAGGAGCCGACCGTGGCCGAAGCGGTGGCCTCGGGCATCGACGTGGTGACCTTCAGCGGCGACAAGCTGCTCGGCGGGCCCCAGGCCGGTCTCATCGTCGGCAAGAAGGAGCCCCTCGCCAAGATCCGCAGCCATCCCCTGGCCCGGGCCCTGCGCATCGATAAGATGACCCTCGCCGCCCTGGAGGCGACCCTGCGCAGCTACCTTGACCGGGAAAAGGCGATGAAGGAGATTCCGGTCCTGCAGATGCTCGGTCTGGGCCAGGCGGAGATTCTCGACCGCTGCCACGCACTCGAGGAGCTGATCCGGAACGCCCTGAGCGACCGCCTCGACACCGAAATCGTCCCCGAGACCTCCCAGGTCGGCGGCGGGGCCCTGCCCACCACCGAACTGCCGGGCCACGCCCTGGCCCTGGCCCCGAAGAACGTCTCCGCGGACGAACTGGCCACCCGCCTGCGCCACACCGACCCGCCCCTGGTGGGACGCATCCAGGAGGACCGGCTGCTGATCAACCCGCGCACCATCCCTCCGGATGAAAACCAGGCCCTGGTGCGGGTCCTCGAACACGCCCTCAACCCCCGGGACGATCGATAATGAGTTCAGCGCAAGACCGCTACGTCATCATCGGCACCGCCGGTCACGTCGACCACGGCAAGACCGAGTTGATCAAGACCCTCACCGGCACCGACACGGACCGTCTCAAAGAGGAGAAGGCCCGCGGCATCACCATCGACCTGGGCTTCGCCTCCTTCCGCCTGCCCGGCGGTGAGATCGCCGGAGTGGTCGACGTCCCCGGCCACGAGCGTTTCATCAGCAACATGCTCGCCGGCATCGGCGGCATCGACCTGGTCCTGCTCGTCGTGGACGTCACCGAGGGGGTCATGCCCCAGACCCACGAGCACATGCAGATCATGGACCTGCTGCAGATCCCCCGGGGAATCGTGGTGCTGACCAAGTGCGACCTCTCCGAGGAGGAGTGGATCGACCTGGTGGAGGAGGAGGTCCGCGAGGAGGTTTCCCACACCTTTCTCAAGAACGCCCCCTTCTGCCGGGTTTCATCGGTGACGGGGGAGGGGATGGACGAACTGCGCCGGCTCATCGCCGAGAACGTCGCCCTGCTCCCCAGCAAGGACGCCGACGGCCCCCTGCGCCTCCCCGTCGACCGGCACTTCACCATGAGCGGCTTCGGCACGGTGGTGACCGGGACGATCCTTTCCGGGACGGTGCGGGTCGGAGAGACCCTGGAGGTCCTCCCCGCCGAGGAGAAGACCCGGGTCCGGGAGGTCCAGGTCCACGGCAACAAGGTCGAGGAGGCCTACGCCGGCCAGCGCTGCGCCCTCAACCTGGCCGGCCTGGAGCGGGCCGTCCTTGAGCGTGGCTCGGTCGTGGGCACACCGGCGATCTTCGACCAGACGACCCGCCTCGACGGCCGCCTGACCCTTCTCCCCGAGGCCCCGCGCCCCGTCAAGTTCCGCGACCCCGTCCACTTCTACCTCGGCACCGGCCGGGTGGTGGCCGAGGTGGCCCTTCTCGACCGGGACGAGATGCAGCCCGGCGAAAGCGCCATCGTTCAGTTCCACCTCGACCGTCCCATCGTCGCCCACCGCGAAGACCGCTATATCATCCGCTCCTACTCGCCGATGATCACCATCGGCGGCGGCAGGGTCCTCGACCCCCGCCCGGAAAAGCACCGCCGCTTCCGCAAGGAGATCATGGAGTCGCTGATCGAGATGGAGTCGGGGGAGAAGGCCTTTTTGCTGCAGAAGATCCTCGACAAGCAGTGCATCACCGCCAAGGAACTCGAAACGGTCTCCGGGATGGGCAAGGAGAAAATCACCGCCAACCTCAAGGAGCTGGAGGGGGAAAAGAAGATCGTCCAGATGGTCGATCAGTGGGTCGTCGGCCAGGCCCTCGTCGCCTGGCGCCACCGCCTCCTCGAAGAGACGGAGCGCTTCCACGCCGAGAATCCCCTGATCCCCGGCATCCCCCACGCCACCCTCAAGGGAGCGCTGCCCCGCAAGGTCTCGCCGAAGGCCTACGAAAAGCTCCTCGGCCAGGTGGTCGCCGAGGGATTCCTCCAGCAGCGGGGCGAAGGGCTTTGCATTCCCGGCTTCACGCCGGAGCCGACCGAAGAGCAGACCCTCGACCTGGAACGCCTCGAGGGAGCCTACCGCAAGGCCGGGGCGATGGCCAAGAACAAGAACGAGACCCTCGCCCAACTCGGCATGCCGTCCTCCAAGGCCGACCCCTACTTCGCCTACCTCTTCGGCATGGGAAGACTGGTCAAGCTCAACGACGAAAGTTTTTTCCACAAGGAGACCTACGACCGGGCCCTGCAGGTCCTCATCGACCATTTCGCAAAGCACGACACCCTTATCCTGCCCGACTACCGGGACATGATCGGCAGCGCCCGCAAGCAGACCCAGGGGATCCTCGAGCACTTCGACGGTCTCAAGTACACCATGCGCCGCGGCGACGAGCGGGTCGCCTGGAAACTGCCCAAAGAGGATCCCGGGAAGTAACGCGCCCGCCGACCCAACAACTTGAAGGAGATCCCCGTGGCCGAAGAGCGAATCCGCCTGACCAGCCTGTCCCGATCTTCGGGGTGAGCAGCCAAAATGGCCCCCGGGCCATTGGCACAGGTGCTGTGCCGGCTACCCAAATACGACGATCCGAACCTCCTCTCGGCCGACATCCCCTTCGCCGATTCGGGCATCTACCGGATCAGTGACGACCTGGCCATGGTGCAGTCGGTCGATTTCTTCACCCCGATCGTCGACGACCCGATCGCCTACGGACGCATCGCGGCAGCCAACTCCCTTTCGGACATCTACGCCGTCGGCGCCAGGCCGGTCACCGCCCTCAACCTGGTCGGCTTTCCGCCCTGCCTCGACCGGGAGGTGCTGACCGGAATCCTGATCGGCGGCGCGGAAAAGGTGCTCGAGGCCGGGGCCGTGGTCGTCGGGGGGCACACCGTCGACGACGAGGAGCCGAAGTTCGGCCTGGCCGTGACCGGCCTGGTCGATCCGGCCCAAATGGTCACCACCGTCGGCGCCCGGCCGGGCGACCGCCTGGTGCTGACCAAGCCCCTTGGCACCGGCATCCTGGCCACCGCCTTCAAAGGCGGGGTCATCGAGGAAAGCGACCTGCAGGAGGCCATCGCCGGGATGGCGACCCTCAACAAGGCGGCCGCCGAGATCATGATGGAGGTCGGCGTCTCCTGTTGCACCGACATCACCGGCTTCGGCCTGCTCGGCCACGCCCAGGAGATGGCCGAGGCGAGCGACGTCTGCCTGGCGATCGACTTCGCGGCGCTGCCCCTCTACCCGCGAGTCGAGGAGATGCTCACCATGGCCCTGATTCCCGCCGGCAGCTACAACAACCGCGAGCACTACCTCCCCAAGGTGGTCGACGGGGAGAAACTGGCTCCCGAGCGGCTCGACATCCTCGCCGACCCCCAGACCTCCGGGGGCCTGCTCATGGCCGTGGCCGAAGCCAAGACCGAAGCCCTGATGACCCGACTGCAGGGCGAGAATGTTCCCTGCTGGATCGTCGGACAGGTCGAGGAAGGGCCGGCCGGCAAGCTGAAGATCGTTTAAGCGGCCCCGACAGCGACAAAAAAAGGCGATCCGACCGGATCGCCTTTTTACTTTTTGACCTTCACAACAACCGGGTCCTGAAGACCGGCTCCCGCCGCAACCCGGGGCAACTGCCCTTCCTTCCCTCGATGCGATCGAACAGCGGGCGGCTCAATCCCGGTAGAGCGGTTCCAGGGCGCTTCCCCGGCCCCTCCTGGCCTTCCCCTTCTCCGTCTTGTCCTTGCTGAAGGCCTCCCAGAGGCCCTGCCCCTCCCACCGCTCCCCGCCGCGACCGTAAAGGGCGGCGTTCAGGCTCTCGATCTCCTCCTTGAGGGGCGAGGGGCAAAGGCCGGAGAGCTGCCCGAGGCTGGTGGGCGGCGCCCCCGGAAAACGGGCGAGGCCCCATGCCAGCAGGGTCTCCTTGGCCATGGCCGGGTCGGCGCGGCGACAGGCCTCCTTGAGGCGCCCCCTGTGTCTTCCGGCTCTCGGAACAGGACTTTCTCGCTCCACCGCAGGCTTGCGTCCCCGCCGTCGGAAGAGGATCCAGGCCAGCGCCGTCCCCGCCCAGCCGAAACCGAGGATCAGACAGAGGATCTTCCAGAAGGGGTCCGCCGAAGGGACAGAGACCTGGGTCGAAGGGGGCTCGCTCGCCTGGGTCGCTGCCGCCGTCGGCGTTTCGGGAGTGATGGCCGGAGGTTTCGCAACGGCGGAGGCCGCCGCCACCTCGATGGCCCGCTCGGGCAGACGGGCCGTCTCCAGGCGGTCGGAGTCGACGTTCCACCAGGGGACCTCCACCGCCGGCAGGACGAATCGCCCCGGGCCCGTCGGCACCAGGGCGATCTTTTCCTGGCGCACCCCGACAATGCCGGAGACGCCCTCCCTGTTCTCCAGGGTCGGCCGGTCGGGGTATTGCTTGATTCCCGCAACCTCCGTCATAGCGAGATCCGGAACCTGGGCGGCCGTGAGCCCCTCGGCGACCAGGGTCAGGGTTCGGGTGACCGGCTCCCCGGCCTTGAAGGCGGGCGGGTCCTGGGGCCACTCCTCCGCCAAGGTGATTTTTTTCGCCGGCAGCCAGAGCCCGCCCGGAGCCCCGGCCGGAACCGGCTGGACCTCGACGCTTACCCCCTCAGAGCGCAGGCGCCGCACCGGGCCTCCCGCCGCGAAGGGGTCGAGCATAGAACGGCGCCGGGAAGCGATTCGCCCCTCGAACAGGATCGGCTCCACGCTCAGCGTACCGCTCTGTTGCGGAAAGAGGGCGTAGCGCCGCTCGATGACCAGGAATCTCCGACCGTCCCGCATCGTCTCGTAACTGCGGTCCTCTCCCAGCTTTTCGACCACCGCCTCCATCCCCCCCACCGCTGGCTCGCTCAGAGTGGCCTCGCCGAGATCGACGGCCCGCAGCAGGCGCACGACGTAGAGGATCTGCTGCTGAACGCGGGCTGTCTTCGGCTCCGCCTCCACCTCGAGGAACAGGTCGGCCTGTCTCTGGGCCTGTGCGCTCCTTGGCGTCGCATTGACGGAAAGGGACAAGGCGGGCGAGGGGTCGCTGCCGAAAGGAATGGAGGGTATCCGGAAATCGCCGGCGGCCTTGGCCATGAGGGTCAGGGTCCAGGTCTTCTTGCTGCTGGCGCTGCCGTTGACAAAGGAAAAGCTGCTGCTCTGGTTCTGGCCGAGGATTTCGAAGTCCCTCTCCAGGGGGGCGAAGTCGGGGGCAGCGTCCATCGACCCGTCGGCCTCGAGAATCAGGCGAAAGGACTCGTCGAGCCCCACCGGGTTGCGGTCGACCCAGGCCCGAACATGGCCGGCCCAGGAGATCCCTGCGGAAGACAGAAGGGTCACCAGCAAGGCAAAAAGGATCAGGGAAGTTCTGCGCAACGTTACCATGGCTGCTCCTCGGCGGACGGTTCCCGGCGCCGGTACTGATATTGAAACTTGCGCCGCCAGAGTCCGCCCGGGTCGTCGGGAATGCGGCGCAGCCACTGCTCGGCGGATTGGGAGTTCAACTCAGAGTTCTGAGTGGGATCTTCCTTCACTTCTTCGCTGGAAGGCGAAGGTTGTTGCTCTTGCTCACCTCGTCCCTCCCCGTCCGGCTTGAGCGGCTGCGCATCGGCGGATTCTTCGGAGTTCTGGGTGCTGGAGGCAGAGTCCTGGGCGCGATCTCCGGCGGAATCCTCCTCGGCCTGCGGTCCCTCTTTCCCTTCGGACCCGTCCCCGTTCTGGGACTGTTCTCCGGGAGACCGGGGTGAATCCCGCTCTTCTTTGTTCCCCTGTCCTTCGCTCTGTTAACCCTCCCCCTGCTCGTCGGAAGAAGACGGTTGCTGCTGGTTTTCCAGCTCCTTGCGCACCAGGTCGCGGTTGTGGGCGGCGTCTGCGTGGTCGGGATCCTTCTCCAGGGCCTTTTCGTAGGCTTCCAGGGCCTGGGGGTAACGCCCGAGGCGGGCCAGGGCGTTGCCACGGTTGTAGAGGGCATCGGCGGCGGCGAGCCCCTGGAGGGCCTGCTCGGCCTCCTGGTACTCCCCGGCCCGGTAGTGGGCGGCCCCCTTCCATGCGGGGTCGGTGAACCCTTCCGCCGCCGCGCTCGCCTCGCCCTTCTCCAGGGCGCGGGCCGCCTGCTGATCCTGGCGCAGCCAGAGGCCGGACAGATCAATGGCCTGCGCCGGAAGGGGCAGCAGGGTCAGGGGCATCAGGGCCAAGGGGAGGATGGTCAGGACTCCGCGCCGGAAGGCTAGCGCGGCCAGGGGCAGCAGGGGCAGGAGCAGCCAGGGGCCTGCCTCGCGCCAGGCGTCGGCCTTGAGGACCGTCTCTTCTACATTTCCTCCCAGGCGACCGGGGGCGAAAAGGGGAAGAAGAGCCTCCAGGTCCCCGTCGTCGGGGGTGATGGTTCGGTAAACCCCGCCCCCCGCGACGGTCAGCTTTCGAAGGGTGTCGGCCTCGAGGCGGGGCAGGACGATGGAGCCGGCGGCATCCTTGAGAAAGCCCCCCTGCGCGGGGATCGGCGCCCCTTCCGGGGTTCCGACGCCGAGGACCGCCAGCCGGTGGCCCTCGGCGGCAAAGTCGGCGGCCGCGTCGAAAACCCGGTCGCCCCGGATGCCGTCGGTGACCAGCAGCACCCCGCCGCGCGCCACCCCGGCCTGCCGCAGCAGTTCCCCGGCCCGCTCCAGGGCCAGATCGGCGCGGCTGCCCTGGGCCGGCATCAGGGCCGTCTCCAGGCTCGACAGGTGGGCGGCGATTGTTTCGGTGTCGGGGGTCAGGGGGGAGAGGACGAAAGCCTCGCCGGCGTAGACGACGAGACCGGTCTGCCCCTCCCGGCGCTGGCGCAGGATGTCGGCCACCTTGTAGCGGGCGCGCTCGAGGCGGCTCGGCTTGAGGTCGGCGGCGTCCATGGAGCGCGAGAGGTCGAGGGCGATGACCAGGGCCGACTGGTCGCGCAGCACCGGGCGAGGCAGTTTTTCCCAGGCCGGTCCGGCCAGGGCGACGATGGCCAGCAGCCCGCCGGCGGCCAGCGCCGCCAGGCTTTTCCGACGACCGCCGCCGGGCCCGCCGATCAGCAGGTGCGGCAGCAGGTGCGCCTCGCAGACCGCCTCCCAGTTCCCTCCGCCGGAGCGCCGGCGCCAGCCCCACCACAGCAGCAGCCCCAGGGGGAGCAGGGCCAGGAGCCAGGCCGGGCGCAGGAAGTGGAATTGGGCGAATGGGGTCAGGTAATCCATGGTAAAACTCCCCTGCGCAGCCGCTGGATCAGCACCAGGGCCGCCAGCGTCAAGGACGCGCCCAGGGGCCAGGGGTAGAGGGCGCTCATCGGGCGGAAGGTTTCCTTCTCCCGCTCGGCCGGCTCCAGTCGGTCGATTTCCGAATATATCTGCTCCAACTCGGCGGTATCCCGGGCGCGGAAGTAGCGCCCGCCCGTCGTCTCGGCGATCCCTTTCAGGGTCTCTTCATCGAGGTCGGCCGAGGGATTGATGCTACGGGTTCCGAAGAAGGAGGCCAGCACCATCTCGTCGGCGCCGATGCCGATGGCGTAGATCTTCAGCCCCTCGGCGGCGGCCAGTTCAGCCGCCTTGAGCGGTTCGACCTCCCCGGCGGTGTTGGCGCCGTCGGTGAGCAGGATCAGGACCCGGTCGGTAGATTCCTGGCCGCGCAGGCGCTTTACCGCCAGGCCGATGGCGTTGCCGATGGCCGTCTCCTTGCCGGCCAGGCCGATGGCCGACTCCAACAGGAGGCGGTGCACCGTCTGGCGGTCGAAGGTCAGGGGGGTCTGCAGGTAGGCGTTGCGGCCGAAGAGAACGAGGCCGAAGCGGTCGCCGACCCGCCGCTCGATAAATTCTCCCGCAACGGCCTTGGTGGCGGTCAGGCGGTCGACGGTGCGCCCGCCCAGGCTGAAATCCTCCGCCTCCATGCTGCCGGAAAGATCGACGGCCAGCATCAGGTCGCGACCGCTGACGGGCAGTTCCACCGGGTCGCCGAGCCACTGGGGCCGGGCCGCGGCGCCCACCAGGCAAAGCCAGGCCAGAGCCGCCAGCAGGAGGGACCACCGGCGTCGGATTTTCCCCGGGGAGGCCGCCCCATAGGCGAAGTCTCCCGCCTGCGGCACCCGCAGGGCCGCTCCCCGATTCGCCTCGGCCGCAGGCAGCAGCAGCCGCAACAACCAGGGAAGGGGCAGGGCCAGAAAGACCCAGGGCCAGGCGACGTGGATCATGCCCTCCTCCCCCGGCGGGAAGGTCGGGACCGCAGCCAGTCGCGGCACAGCTGCAACAGGCCCTCGGCATCGATCTTCGCGATCGGCCGGTAAGGGGCGCTGGCCAGGGCCGCCCCGGGCCCCTGGCGGAACCGTCCGTCGCCGAGGGCGGCATCGAGGTAGTCGAGCCAGGCGACCCCGGTCAGGGCCGCCGCCTCCGCCCGCGGCGCACGGCAGAGGCAGGCGCGACGCAGCAGCACCGAAACCTCGGTCGCCAGGCGCCGGCCGTCGCCGTGCTCGGCGTAAGCCCGGCCCAGGCGCTCCAGTTCGGCCAGGGCGGTGCGTCGCCAGGCCAGTTGCCTGCGGCGAACCAGCCACATCCGGAGGGCCAGGGCGGCCAGTGCGAAAAGACCCGCAAGAAGCCACCAGCCTGGAGCCGGCGGCCACCAGGAGATCGGTTCGGGCAGATGAATATCGCGCAGGGGAAGCTGGCCGGGGTTCATGGCGACCTCAGCATCAGTCCCTGACGCAGGCGGCCGGCCGGGTCGTCGTCGGTGGCCAGGGGGAGCAGGAACATGCCGTGGCGGCTGCAGAGGGTCCGCAGTCGCTCCATGTGGGCCTCGAAGCGATTCCGATGGCTATGACGGACGCGATCGTCGCCGCTGTCGAAAAGGGCCTCGCCGGCGCCGTCGCTGACCCGGTAGCGCCCGGACGGAGGGAGTTCCCGCTCCAGGGGGTCGTGGACGAAGACCAGCACCAGGTCGCAGTGGCGGGAGAGGCTGCGCAGATTGGCCTCGGCTTCGGGACCGAGGTGGCGGAAATCGCTGAAGAGGAAGACCAGGCTCCCGGGACGGGCCACCCTCCGCAGGCGGCGCAGAGTCCATGGGGCGTCGGAGGCCTGGCGCTCGCCCTTGTCCCAGGCCGGGTGGCCGCTGATCAGGCGGATGAACTGCAGGGCGGCGTCCCGCCCCTGGCGCGGGCGCATTTCCCGGTGCTGCGTTTCGGAGAAGACCAGCCCGCCCAGGCGGTCGCCCTGGCCGACGGCGCTCCAGGCCAGCAGAGCGGCGGCGCGGGAAGCCTGTACCGCCTTGAAGACCCCCCGGGTGCCGAAAAACATCGGTGCACGGACGTCGACCCACAGCAGCACCGGCCGCTCCCTCTCCTCGCGGAAAAGCTTGGTGTGCGGCTTGCAGGTCCGGGCGGTGACCCGCCAGTCGAGGTTGCGGATGTCGTCCCCCGGCTGGTAGGAGCGAACTTCTTCGAACTCCATGCCCCGCCCCTTGAAGGCCGAGAGGTAGGTTCCCCCTTGCTGGGCGCGCACCTGGGCCGAACGCAGCGGCAGGCCGCGGGCCGCCCGGCGAAGCTCCACGAGTTCACCGGCGCTGACGCGCACCCCCTCGCCCTGTCGGTCGGGCTTGGATCCGAAAAGGTTCATGGAACCGCCACCCGCGCCATCAGTTCCGAGGTGAAGCGATCGACCGTCATCCCCTCCACCTCCGCCTCGTAGCTCAGCAGCACGCGGTGGCGCAGCACGTCCGGGGCCATCGCCTGGATGTCCTCGGGGGCGACGTAATCGCGGCCGGCGAGCCAGGCGTGGGCGCGGGCGCAGCGGTCCAGGGCGATGGTCGCCCTGGGACTGGCGCCGTAACGGACGCAATGGGCGAGATCCTCGCCGTAGGCGCCGGGGTTGCGGGTCGCCAGGATCAACTGCACCAGGTACTCTTCGAGGTTCTCGGCCATATATAGGGAGAGGACCTCTTCCCGCGCGGCGAAGAGTGTCGACTGGCTTATTTTCGGCGGCGCAGGGACCGTGCCCTCTGCCTGGCCGAAGGCCTCGCTCCGGGCCAGGCGCAGGATGTTCCGCTCGTCCCCGGCGCCGGGGTAATCGATGCGCAGGTGGAGCAGGAAGCGGTCGAGCTGGGCTTCCGGCAGGGGATAGGTGCCGTCCTGCTCGATGGGATTCTGGGTCGCCATGACCAGGAAGAGCGGCGGCAGGGGATAGGTCACCCGACCGATGGTGATCTGCCGCTCGGCCATCGCCTCGAGCAGAGCCGACTGCACCTTGGCCGGCGCACGGTTGATCTCGTCGGCGAGGACCAGATTGTGAAACAGCGGCCCCTGGCGGAACTCGAACTCGCCGGTCTGCTGGCGAAAGATCTCGGTGCCTGTGAGATCGGCGGGGAGCAGGTCGGGAGTGAACTGGACACGGTGGAAATCAGCCTCGACCCCCTCGCCCAGCACCCGGATGGCCCTCGTCTTGGCCAGCCCTGGCGCCCCCTCGACAAGCAGGTGGCCGTCGGCGAGCAGTGCGATGAGCAGACGCTCGACCAGCTTCTCCTGGCCGATGATGAGACGGTTGATATAACTCCTGAGCTGAAGAAGAGCTTCCTGATTCGACATGAAAAATGACCCTTTGCGCTATGGATTCAGGGAAAGGTCTTGCGCGACTATGACCGAAATTAAAGCCAGCAGGAAAATAATCACTCTCTTCATTCCTGTCAAGGTCGCCCGGCTTCTCTCGGTCGCCGAATAGCCTGCGGCAAAGGGTCACGGCATGCCGGAGAAGGGTCGCGCCGAGCCAGGGCCTGCCCGACGAGGCGGCGCACCGGAAGGGGACGGGGCAGGCGTAATGACGACGGGAAAAAAGGGGATGAGCTTGAAATTCTCGGAAGCGATCAGGTTGATCCGACTCCGGGCCAACGCCGCGACAGAACAGAGGGAACCGACGTGCGAAGGAGGGAATCGGGACAGGCACCTTTGCCAGGGAACCAGTCTCGGCTACAGATCGCCGGTCAGCTTCTGAAGTTCGAAGATCTTCGGGTTGATCTCCCGCACGATGGCGACGATCTCCCTCAGCCCCTCCTCGTCCACCCCGGTCTCCTCGTCCACCCCCTGGAACCAGGGGTTCCCCTTGGGCAGGACGGCGTAGCTTCCCTCCCGCAGCAGGGCGACATCGACCACGTCGTTGACCCGCCCCTCGGCCTCCCAGGGGTCGCGGTAGGTGTACTGGCGGGCGAGCACGTGCAGGGTAAGACCGTTGGCGAAAGCCCCCTTGACCTCGAAGGAGAACTCCCGAGGGGAGCCGTAGCTCTCGGTGCGACCGCCCCGGGACATGACCCGGGCGCCGGCGTTTTCCAGAATCTCTTTGACCGACTCCTCGGTCATCGGCTTGGTTTGGTCCATAATTTCACCTCGTGACGAGTGACGCGTAACGCGTGACGAGAAAAACGATCTTTTGGCTATTGCTTTGCGGCTTGAGATAGCGACAGTGAACGGGCGAGAGGCCGGTTTTGATTTCAATCGCCCTTGTTGCGTTGCCAGACGGCAAGGTTCTGAAGCCAATCCGCATTCGAGTTGAACGAAGTGCATACCAAAAAAAGACTAAACATCGAGCCGCAGTTCCACCCCCCAGTCGGCAGGCATGCGGCCGTCCCCGGTCAGAACCCAGAGGGTGGGGAACTCCATCCTCTCCGGCGCCTCGCCGTAGCCGTCGGTAAGATAGATGACGGCGGCCGGCGGGGGATTCATTCCCCTGGCATGATCGAAGACAGGGCGCAGGTCTGTAAAACCGCCACCCTCGTAGACTTCGGACACGGCCGAACGGCCCTTGAAGCTTTCCACCCGCTGGATCCGGCTGCCGGCGTAGAGGACCGTGATCTGGCTGTCCCGCCCGCGGGCGATGCGGAGGAGGTCGCGGGCAAAGGCCTCGCGCAGCTCGCGCACGTCGGTGGAGTCACTGACGTCGATCCCGACCAGCAGGTTCAGCCGGCGGCGCTTGCGGATACCCGGAGTGTCATGGGCGAAGCGGCGGTGCTGCCGCATCCATGTGCCCTGCCGCCCGACCCGGCCAGCGGTGGCGACGAACTGGCGCAGCACCTGCATCCAGGGGACCGGGGACGGGGCCAGCAGTCCCTCCACCAGGGGCCGCACATCGCCAGGCACCTCGCCGTCGCTTCGCTGCCAAGCCTCGCGGACCATCTGCCGCACGACTTCCTCGGCCAGGCGCACCGGGGTGCTGTCGGCCTGTTCCCACTCCCGGTGGTCGTCGAAACGCTCCCGGTGCCGGGCCTCCTTCTTCAGCGCCGCCTCGGACTCCTCCCGCCCCCGACCCGCCTGCCGGCCGTCATCCTGCCCGGCGTCGCCGATCCCGGGGCCGTCCAGGTTGCCGATGTCGAAGCTCCGGCAGAGCTGTCCGTAGTAATCCTCGGCGGCCAGTCCGGCCTCCAGAGCCAGCGGTTCAGGGAGCGCTGCGGCCGCGGGCAGGCCCTCGATGGAGGGATTGACGGCCAGGTCGCAGGCCAGGTCCCAGACGAGGGGGTGACGCCCCTCGCGCCGGACCGGATGGAGATGGAGAATATGCTTGATGATGTGTTCAAGGAGGGCCGACTGCTCGATGCCGGAGTGTGCGGCGAACCGTTCGGGACAGACCCGCAGGGTCGGGGTGCCGCCCTGCAGGGTCACGCCGAGAGGTGCCGGACCGCTCCGCTCGAGCCGCCGGAAGCCGAGGAGAAAATGCCCGTAGAAGGGGCGGGCCTTGAGCAGGCGCACGATGGCGTTCTGGAGGTTTCTCATCGACCAGGCTTCAGGAGGCCTCTCGGCTGATTTCGGAAATGGCCTCGAAGACGACAGCGTCGTACTTGTCCTGAACCAGCACCTCGGCGACCTGCGGGATCTTGACCAGCGCCTTGACGAGACCGAAGCGCATGTCCCGGGGCAGCGCCCCGATGTAGCCGATCAGCCCCGCCTCCCGGGCCTCGTCAAGGGCCGATTCGACCTCCAGGACCGTGACGAGTTCGCTCATGGTCGTCGCCTGCAGGTCGTGGCGCTGCTCCTTGACGCGCGGCGCCACCTCGTCCCAGCGGTCGAGAACCTCCAGGGCGGTCACCGGCCGCTCTCTCTGCTCGCTGCACCAGCGCAGGAAGGCCACCGCGGCTTCCTGGCCGACGATCCCGGCGTAGACCTCCATCTCCAGGTCCTTGGGAAGGCGGCAGGAGCGGCGCAGGGTGCTGATCATCTCCCAGGCCCGCTCTGTCGGTTCCACCTGCATGTCGAGGGCGCTCCCCTGGCGGGCCAGCAGCCCCTGGTTGCCGGCGAGAAAGCGCTGAACCTCGGGATCGAAGTCGTGACTGCGTGCGTAGCGGGCCCAGCACCGGTAGTCGGTCTCCACGTAGAGCATCACCATCCGATCGAGGAGCGCCCGGTCGAGGGTCGCCACCTGGTAGGTTCCATCGGGCGGGTTGATGGAGACGACCACCTTGTGCCGGGGGTGCAGGGTGTGGGTGTGAAGGGCGCGGCGCATCCCGTCGGCCGGCGGCTCCACGAACTGGAAAATGGCCTGCAGGGTGTCCTCCTGCTGGGCGCGGTTGAGTTCGTCGCAGTGGACGACCGTCTCCGGGTCGTCCTCGCCGGGCCACCAGGAGGGGCGGGACCAGAGCATGGTCTCCCCATCCCGGTAGGGGATTCCCACCAGGTCGCCGACCTCCATCTGCCCGAGACGCAGAGAAACGTGCCTGCGCCCCAGTTCCCTGCAGGCCTGGATGATGCCGGCGGTCTTGCCCACTCCCCGGTGCCCGACAACGCAGGGAGTCAGGTCGGTCTTGACCAGTATTTCGCGAAGCACGTCCTTCATCTGTTCAACGTTCATGGCCCGATCATCCTTCCGCAGGACAGATTAAGGTCCTAGAATACCCCGGAAAGTCAACGAAAGTCCATCCCTCGCAGGCCGGAGCGTTGAAAAACGGTTGCCTCCGAACAGCGAATTGACGCACACTAACGAACATTCCACCCTGCAATGCATTTTCCTCTTCCATTCCAGGAGGACCCGTGAATAAGCCCTTCCTCTGCCTCGCCCTGATCGCCCTGGCCGCCCTGATGCTGCCCCCTCCCGCCGCCTTCGCCCGGCTCGACCCGGGTCTCGATTGGCGCACCCGGGAGACCGGCCATTTCCTTGTCCACTTCCATCCCGAGGCGCGAGAGGTCGCACAGCGCGGAGCGGCAATTGCCGAAGAGGTCCACGAGCGCCTCATCGGCGAACTCGGCTGGGAGCCTGCGGCCAAAACCCACCTGGTCTTCGCCGACGTCTCCGACGCCAGCAACGGAATGGCCACCCCCTTTCCGGTCAACCGGATGATCATCTACCTGGCCCCCCCCCTCGACGAGCCCTATTCCCTGACCGACCGGGAAGACTGGCTGCGCATCGTCATCACCCACGAATATACCCACATCCTGCACCTCGACACGGTGCGCCGCCTCCCAAAGGTGCTGCGGAAGATTTTCGGCCGCCTCTACTTTCCCAACGCCTACCAGCCCAACTGGGTGATCGAGGGTCTCGGCACCTACCAGGAGACGGCGGCCACGGAAGGCGGCCGGGGCCGGGCCTCTTTCACCGACATGGTGCTGCGCATGGCGATCCTCGAGGGCCGTTTCCCGAGCATCGCCCAGGCCGCGACGGTTCCGGACGGCTGGCCGGCGGGGCAGGCCCCATACCTCTTCGGCGCGAAATTCTTCGAATACCTCGAAGCCGCTCACGGCCCCGGCCTGGCGAAAAAGGTCAATAACATCTACGCCGGCCGCCCCCTGCCCTTCATGGTCGATTCCTCGGCGCGCCGGGCATTCGGCTCGACCTACAAGGAAGAGTGGCGCCGGTGGCAGAGCTCCCTCGCCGAGCACTACGGGGAGCGGCGCCGGGACCTGGAGGCCGAAGGTCTGACTCCCCTCGCTCCCCTGACGCGGGAGGGGTACCGAAATGCCTCCCCGGTCTTCTCACCGGCCGGCGACACCCTGGCCTGGTCTTCGGCCACGGCCGACAACTCGGCGGCGCTCTGGCTGATGCGCTCCGACGGCACCGGCAAAGAGCGCCTGGTCCGCCGCCTCGCCGTCCCCGCCGGGGCCGGTCTCTCCTGGAGCGCCGACGGCCGGGCCCTGGTCTACGCCAAGCTTGAGCGGGACGGGAGCGACAACCTGTTCTACGACCTGTTCCGCTACGACCTCGACCGGAAGCGGGAGACCCGCCTGACCCGGGGAGCGAGGGCCCAGTCGCCCGACGTATCGAAAGCCACCGACAGCCTCCTCTTCGTCACCGGTTCCGGGGGACGCACCCGCCTGGCCGTCGCCGGCCCCGGCGGAGAGGGCATCCGCCACCTGACCGGTACAGACTCCCCCTTCGACTACGCCGGCCCCCGCTGGTCGCCGGACGGGTCGCGGATCACCGTGGGGACCAAGGACCGGGCCGGGCGCTTCGCTATCCAGGTCCTCGACGGCAAGGGCCGCCTTCTGCATCAGCTGCCCGGCGGCGCCATCGCCGCCGGCCCGGCCTGGGCCCCCGACGGCAGGACCGTCTTCTTCACTTCCGACCGCAGCGGCATCTTCAATATCTACGCCTGGCGACCGGAGGAGAAAACCCTCTTCCGGGTCACCAACCTGCTCGGCGGCGCCTTCTCTCCGGCGGCCTCCCCGGACGGCGCCACCCTGGTCCTCGCCAGCTACGGCGGCGGCGGATTCGACCTGGCCTCCCTCCCCCTCGACGAGGCGAATTGGACGACGGTCGAGCCTCCCGAGGGCAACCCGGCCCCCGCCCCCCCCGCCGCCAATCGGACCGCCGAAAATGCTCTCCAGACGGAAATGCCCGAGCGCCCCTATTCCCCCTTCCCCTCCCTGCTGCCGCGCTACTGGTTCCCCTGGTTCGGCGTCGACGAGGAAGGGACCCAGTACGGCGCCATAACCTCGGGTCTGGACGCCCTGGAGCGCCACAGCTGGGCGGCCACCCTCCTCTACGGCCCCGACAGCGGGCGAACCTCCTACAGCCTTCTCTACGCCTACGACGGCCTCTACCCGACCCTGCAGTTCTTCGCCTCGGACCGTGCCGAGGCCCTGGCCGACTACGCCTTCGGCACTCCCGGCGGCCCGGAACTCGACTTCTGGGAGCGGCGCCAGAGCGCGGGGCTCGACATCCGGATCCCCTTCCCCGGGACCTGGTCCCGCCACTACCTGATCCCGGGATACCGCTTCGAGGAGTTTCACGGCCTGACCGCACCGCCGCCGGGAGCGCCCCGGCCCGACAAGGGCCAGCTCTCCGGGGTGCGACTCAGCTACCTCTTCGACAACACCGTCCGCCCGCCCCGTTCGATCAGCGCCGAGGACGGCCGCAGGGTGTCATTGGCGGTGCAGCACAACAGCCCCGGGCTGGGCAGCGACTTCCGGCTCACCAAGTACACCCTCGACTGGCGCGAATTCCTCGACATGCCCTGGTGGCGCCACCACGTCCTGGCCGGGCGCCTCTTCGGGGGGCTGGCCGACGGCGAGACCCTCGACCAGCGGGCCTTCCGGGTCGGAGGAGATCCGCCCGGAGACATCCTCCAGGGGCTCGACGGCGAGTCCCTTCCCCTGCGCGGCTACGGGATCAACGAGTTCCGCGGCCAGCGGGCGGTCCTCGCCAGCCTCGAGTACCGCTTTCCGGTCGTCAACCTGGAGCGCGGCCCCGGCAACGGCCCCTTCTTCTTCCGCCGCATTCACGGGGCGGTCTTCGCCGAGGGAGCGAACGCCTTCGACAGCGGCGGGCTCCGCAGCGAGGACATCCGCACCTCCTCCGGGATGGAGGCCAGGCTCGATCTGGATTTGGGGTACGTGTTACCGATCACCCTGCGCCTGGTTCTCGCCCGGGGTCATGACGAGGGGGGAGAGGACCAGGGGTATCTCTCTCTGTGGGCCCGGTTTTGAGTAATCGTCGGCACTCCTGATCCGTGGCCTGAATCACCTCAGCCGCAAAGAGCTTCACTGGCACCAGAAAAGCGAAGGCCCCGGTCAAACGACCGGGGCCTTTCTGTTTCCAGGATGGGAGAACATTTCAGAGAAGCTTGCGGGCCGCCTCCAGGGCAGCATTGTAGTCAGGCTCGGCCGTGACCTCGGACACGACATCCCGGTAGGCGACCTTGCCGGAGCGGTCGACGACGAAGACGGCGCGCGCCAGGAGCTTCAGCTCCTTGATGAGCATCCCCCAGTTCAGCCCGAAGGAGCGGTCCTGGTAGTCGGAGAGGGTCACGACCTTTTCGATGCCGGCGTTTCCGCACCAGCGCTTCTGGGCGAAGGGCAGGTCGAGGCTGACGGTGTAGACGACCACGTCTTCGGGCAGCTTGGCCGCGTCCTCGTTGAACCTGCGGGTCATGGTGTCGCACACCGGGGTGTCGAGGGAGGGGACGACGGTGATGATCCGCACCTTCCCCGTCGAGTCGGTCAGGGTCACGGGCTGCAGTGCGTTGTCCACGACCCGAAAATCGGGAGCCGGGGAACCGACCGCGACGTCGGGGCCGAGCAGGGTCATGGGGTTGCCTTTGAAGGTAATCACGTCGGTTCTTTCCTGTACCATGAATTCTTGTCCTCCCTATAAATAAGCAATCGAAACGGTTCTAATTCTAGCCGCGTATTACCCCCTGTCAAGGCCATCGCCGGGAAACCCTTAAAACCGTTCCTCGGGCCAGAGACTCAATCAGGGGCTTTTTTCTTCCCCTAAGTGGTCATCTACCACCGAAACGAGCCGTGCCAAACATTTCCCCGATACCCCGCCAGCAATTCTCCAGGGCATTAATAGGATTTTTTTCTTCTTCATTCGGCAAAAATCTGGAGTCCTTGTACCTGTGCCCCCACTGGTGCGGAAACCCTTCACGACCTCCAGGAAACACCAGTCAACTTAATGCCCCCCTGCCCCGGGCTTAAGTTAAGCCTTTTGGTAAAGAATTGCTTGACTGAGGCCCGCCAGGGAAGTATACTTTCCTTGAACGAACGGTAGTAAAAAGCTACCTCTCCTTTTCGTTCAAGACCTGAGACGCGCTGACTCTGTGGGGAGATGCAGCGCGTCTCACTTTTTGTGCTTCAGCCTACCTTGTTCCCATTACGTCCAACCAGCTGGCGCTTGCGCGCCACGCGCCATTCCTGGCGCACAACGAAAAAAAGCCTGGGGGAACTCTCCCCCAGGCTTTTTTGTATCAGGAAGGAAGTGTTCCCTTCCTTAGCTGTGCATCTCTAGTTGCACTGATGCGGGTAAGGATTGGTATCCACGTAGTTGGAGGCTTCAGGGTCGCACGGAGTGGTCAGCCCACGCTCGGGACGCGTGAAGTCGTGGCAGAACAGGCAGTCGATCCCGGCGGAGCCGCCGGCGGTCTTGTTGATGTGGTTGTGCATCCGGTCCCAGGTTCTCGGGAGCTTCTTCTCGGCGTGGCACTGCGAGCAGATCAGAGCCTTGGTGTCCTTGAGAGCATAGCCCATGGCGTCCAGCTTGGAGGTGGAACCCAGGTCAATAGAACCGCTGCCGTGACATGCGGAGCAGTCAGCTACGTCGGTGGCCGGGGCGACACCGTGGTTGATCGCCATCTCGGCTTCCACCCACTGCCAGCTGTGGGTGCCGTTCAGGCCGGCGTTGGCTTTGCCGCGCTCGGCCGCTTCGTCATTCTTGCCGGTCATGAACTGCCAGACGATGTCGTAGGGGACCAGCTCGCCGGTGTTGTCCATCACGGCCATGTTCGACTGATGACGCTTGATCGGCACCAGCATGCCGTCGTTCAGGTCGCCGTTGGCGTCCGCCACGGTGAGGTAGCCGCTGGCCGGGTCGACCTGGTCAACGGTTTCGCCGAGGTTGGCGATGTAAGAGGTGCCGTTGAAGAAGACGTGATCGGGAGCCACGTTGGCTTCCTTGACCTCGTGGCCGGCCCAGGCGCCCTGGCCGTTGCACAGGGCCTGGTTCCAGTGCGGGCTGGTCCAGTCGCGGTGCATTTCGGTGGCGCCGCCCTTGGCGAACTCGGCGATGTGGCAGGACTGGCAGGCAACGCGGTAGACGTGGCGGTCGCCTTCGCTGCGGTTGGCGCCGGCGGCGGCGTGACCGTTGCCGGTTTCAAAGCCGGTATGGCACTCGACGCAGGCCTTGACGGCGACACCTTGTTCCGTCGGGCGCAGGTCGATGCCGCGGCCGGGGATCTTGTGATTGGAGGAGACGTGGCAGTCGGAGCAGGAGAGCCCCGCGCCGCCGCTTGCCGCCGAGGCGAGGTGGACGTCTTCGGCCGCCGTCGCGGTCGCGGTGTTCAGACCGATATCACCACGCTTGGTCCAGTCGCCGCCGCCAGCTTTCGCGTGGCAGGAGAGGCAGGTCGAGGTGGTCGGGCGATGCACGCCGGCGATCAGGTCGGTCGCGGTCAGGCCGGGCATGGCGCCCCAGTTGAACTCGACCATGAAGTTGCCCTGGGCGTCCTTCTTGGAGGGAATGTAGGTCTTCGGGGTCCCCTGCCAGTCGACCACGTTGTAGAAATTGGCCGGATCGTCTTCCGCGGTGAACTTGCGCTTGTACTGGTCGTTGTGGCAGCGCAGACAGTCGATGTCCGCGGCGCCGAGGTTCTCGTACTTGCCGAGGGTCGGGTGGCAGCCCATGCAGGCGGCTCCCGCCTGTTCCGGACCAGGATAGCTGCAGAAGGTGTTGATTTCACGGTACTTGTTGCTGTCGTCCAGGTTGTTAACGACGTCCGGGGTCGCGATCGGCTTCAGGCCGTGCAGAGCGTTGGCGATGTGGGAGCCTTCCAGGGAGTGACACTCGAGACACTTGGCGGTCACCTGGGCCGGGGTGTCGAAGGTCCCGGTGATGCCGTCATGGGTGCCGCCGCCACCGCAGCCTTCGTCCACCACGCTGTCGCAGTTGTCATCGATGCCGTTGCAGATCTCGGTTGCACCGGGATTCACGGCGGGGTCGCTGTCGTCGCAGTCGACAGTGTCGTCGTAGCCGTCGCCGTCGGCGTCGACAGGGCCGCCGCCGCAGGTCGGGTCGGCCCCGTCGGTGAATCCGTCGCAGTTGTTATCGATGCCGTCGGTGCAGATTTCGGCTGCGCCGGGGTTGATGGCGGGGTCGTTGTCGTTGCAGTCGACGTTGGACTTGTAGCCGTCGCCGTCGTTGTCGACGGGCTTGCCTGCAAAAGCAGAGGTGCTGGTAAAGGCAAATACCAGACAGATTATGCTGAGGAACACGAAAACCTTCTTCATTTCCATCTTCTCCTTTTCTTGTTTTCCTTGGTCCGATTTGTGGGGCCGACACCTGACATCGACTCGGTTTCCGATCCCTGCCCGGCCAATCTTCCCCACCCCCAATGATGTGACGTCCGCCTTTGCCTTTCCATACCTCCTTTCAAGGGCGAACATTAATTATTCGTCTTTCCATACTCCACCAATCGTGCCAATTCGGGGATGGTCCGAAACACTCGCTCGCAAGCAACTGAAAACACAGCTCACTTTATCTACGCTAGGTATCTTGACCCATGCCTTTGGTGGGGTGTTCTCACCAGACATTCTTGACCTCCTTGGTGGGGCATAAGACACACCGTGGGCCAATTGCCCCATTAACATTGTAAAATATTGCTCAACACTCATGTGGCTTTCATTATCTCCCAACTTGTCTTTTTCCGAGATCCACACCGCATTCAATTCCCGACGTGAAACTGAATATTGTTTTGAGAAGCCCAGGCTTGGCCGCCCCCCATTCTTCCCCCCCCTGCCACCACGACCTTTCTTCTTCACACCAAACGAGGGCAAGTGCCCCCCTTTTTCCCCGAAGCGATAGGTCTTTTGCGCCGTCATGGAAAGATGGCGGGCAACAGGGCCATCTCCCCCGGTTGCGGCATTTATGGGTATTGCCGAACCAATCCAAGACGGCGGGGACGCCAAGATTGCCCCAAGGCCAGCCAAACGGGCTCTCACTGCGCTACCCCAATCCTGCCTACGGCGTCCTCCATTGCCCGAGAGCTCTCCATTCAGGCTGCCGTGAGCAGCCCGGCTACCGACTCCTTCTGACTTCCCGTTCGCCCTGCGCCGGAGCCAAAGCCGACCGTCCCTTTCCGCTCCTGGCGAGGAGCGCCGCGTCAAGGCGTAGATGGACAATGAAACGATCAGTGGCCCCTCCGCGCTCGGGCACCGGCACACGAGGTCCAGGCCGGGCTCCTGCACTCAACGCCACCGCGAAAAGTGCCCAAGGCGCGTACCGCTTCCAGATCCTCAGCCCTGTTGAGAAAGGGCCAAGGCATGGCCACGACTTCATCCGTGAATTCGACCGCGAGGGCATCAGCCCCTTCGGGCCATAAAACGGTGATCTTGTCGCCCATTGCCCCTTTCCCCCTGAGTGCAAGTCACCCATGACCTGAAACGAACCTTCGTGTCCGTCCATATTCCTCGCGGTTGCTTCACCGAGCAATCGAATAGATGAATAATTAATAATTGACCTTCTCTACTCTACTGGACTGCCACAACAAATTGCGGCATCTCCCCCAGATACCCGATCATTTCCCCCAATTTTAAGTTAAATTCACAAAACTAATATATTCAACAACCCGCTTAAACAGCGTAAACATTAACCTACTTTTTCCATTCAGTTTGCGGCATTGTTGTTGCAAACTGTGTCAATATTCCGCACGACAAGGGGTTAAATTGCCCGACAAAGGAGGTGACCCGGAAAAGGCAACAGGCAACCGTTTTCGTAATCATGGAGAAGGCCAGGGGGGCAGCCGCCGAGAGGGGTCTTTTCCGCAAGCCCAAACCAAAGAGAGAGGATGAACATGAAGAAGGTATTTGCTATCCTGAGCGTTCTGCTGCTGGCCCTGGCCCTCAGCACCACCGGCGCCCTCGCCGGAAAGCCCGTCGACAACGACGGCGACGGCTACAAAAACAACGTCGACTGCAACGACAGCGATCCCGCCATCAACCCCGGCGCTCCTGAAATCTGCGACGACAGCATCGACAACAACTGCGACGGCTTCATCGACGGCGCCGACCCGACCTGCGGCGAGCCCCCGGTCGATGTGGACGGCGACGGCTACGACAGCACCGTCGACTGCGACGACACCGACCCGGCGATCAATCCCGGCGCAACCGAGATCTGCGGCGACGGCATCGACCAGGACTGCAGCGGCGCCGACCTGCCCTGCGGCGGCTCGATCTGCGCCGACATCACCAGCATGAACGAGTGCAATAACGATCCGGCCTGCGAGTGGATCGGCACCAAGAAAAACGGCTCCTGCCAGGATCTGGCCGGCCCGGTCGACGCAGACGGCGACGGCTACGACACCACCGTCGACTGCGACGACACCGACCCGGCGATCAACCCCGGCGCCACCGAGATCTGCGGCGACGGCATCGACCAGGACTGCAGCGGCGCCGACCTGCCCTGCGGCGACAACCATTCCAGCCTGACCTGGGCCGACTACCCCACCGCCTGCCTCGGCTGCCACGGCACCCAGTACAACGAGATGGCCAACTCCACCCATTACAAGTGGGTCGGCGACACCACCGAGATGGCCAACCAGAACGGCACTCAGCAGGGCAAGCTGACCAACGCCGTCAACAGCTACTGCATCAACATCCTCGGCGACTGGAAGATCTGCGGCAAGTGCCACGCCGGCCGCGGCCTGCGTCCCGACGATCCCGCCGCCGACAACAGCAACATCGACTGCCTGGCCTGCCACAACGCCGACTACGCCATGACCCGCACCCGCCTCGCCGACGGCACCATGGGTCCCCCGACCGGCACCGCCCAGGCGGTTCTCGACGGCTACGTGCAGAACATCGCCCCCCCGACCCGCGCCAACTGCCTCAAGTGCCACGCCAACGCCGGCGGCGGCGACGCGGTCAAGCGTGGCGACCTCTCCATGGCGACCATCTCTAACTCCAGCGCCAACTTCGACGTCCACATGAACGTCAACGGCGACCCGGTCGAAGGCGACCTGCAGTGCCAGGCCTGCCACGTCTTCCAGAACCACAAGACCATCGGCCGCGGCTCCGACCTGCGCCCCACCGATGACACCGCCCGCGGCAGCGACGTCCAGTGCATCACCTGCCACATCGGCATGGACAGCGGCACCGGTCACACCGACGCCGGCGCCAACCGCGTCGACGCCGACAGCCACGTGCCCCACGTCGCCTGCCAGGCCTGCCACGTCGAAGAGTACGCCAAGGTCGCCACCGAGACCCACCGCGACTGGCGCTTCCACCACGACTGCAGCCCGGCCGACGGCGTTTCCGGCCCCGGCCACCCCCACGTCTACACCGATGCCAACCTGACCCCGGTCTACAAGTTCTGGAACCGCACCAGCGACAACTACCTGCTCGGCGACACCGCCGTCATCGATCCGGCCACCGGCTTCTACCCGACCTCCCGCCCCCTCGGAAGCATGGACGACGGCAAGCTCTACCCCTTCAAGTACAAGACCGCCGACCAGCCGATGATCACCGCTACCGGCGAACTGCTCGCCCTCGACACCCTGGTCTACATCGGCCAGACCGGCGACGTGGTCGAGGCCATCGAGTCGGGCCTGGTCAACTCGGGCTTCCCGGCCAGCGAGCCTTACGAGTGGGTCACCACCGACACCTACCAGCTCCTCAACCACGGCATGGGTCCCGCGGCCAACGTCGACTGCGCCCAGTGCCACACCAACTGGGGCATCGACACCGACAACGAGCTCGACCTGCTCGGTTACAAACTCAAGGGCGCCAAGGCGGACATCTGCTCCCAGTGCCACGCCGAGAAGAACCTGAAGCGTGACCACTTCCAGATGCACAACCACATCAACAAAGGCGCCGGCATGGACTGCCTCTTCTGCCACAGCTTCACCCGCCAGTCCGAGCGCGGCGGCATCGGCCCCTGCGATGCGAACGCCAGCGATTTTGTTGACAACATTCCGTTCGCGCACCCCGAGTGCAACTAAGCATCACCATCGACCGTAACGGTTGAATGAAATCGAAGAGGGATGTCCGCCAGGGCATCCCTCTTTTTTTGACACTTTTTCCTCCATCCCACCCATAAACCCAAGCGCCACCCTGGGGCATATCACCCACCGCATCCTGAGCCATTTCCCCCAAACCGTTAAACCCATCGCACTAATCATATAAATTACAACTTGCTTAATTCCCGGAATCGTTCACTCGGATAGACAATTTTAATGCAGGCACCATTGTTGCAGCCCAATTATCCCCGTCTTACATTTTGCGCGGCGAGAAAGGAGGTGACTGGGGGAAATCACCCGCCGGCCGCTTTTCGTATTTGACCAATCCAATCTAGAGACGAGGGAGAGAACACCATGAAGAAGGTCCTAGCAACCATCAGCGTTCTATTTCTGCTGCTGACATTCAGCAGCGCCACGGTCTTTGCGGGAAAACCTGCAAGTGACCGTGATGGAGATGGCTATCTTTCAACCGTCGATTGCGACGACAGAGATGCCACGATCAACCCCGGTGCCACAGAAATCTGTGACGGCGTTGACAACAACTGCGATGACGTGATTGACGAAGGATGCGGCGGTTGCACCCCGGTTTCCGAGATCTGTGACAACGGTATCGACGACGACTGTGATGACGCTATCGACTGCGCCGACAGCAACTGCACTGCCGACCCGGCCTGCAGCACCTGCAACCCGATCCCCGAAAACTGCACCGATGGTGTCGACAACGACTGCGACGACGCCGTCGACTGCGCCGACAGCGACTGCTCCGGCGACCCTGCCTGCAGCAGCCCGCACTCCGGTCTCCTCTATCAGGACTATCCGAACAACTGCATGGCCTGCCACAACACCCAGTTCAATGAAATGGCCGACGCCCTGCACTACACCTGGGTCGGCGATGCTCCCGACATGACCAACCAGCCCGGCACCCAGCAAGGCAAATTGACCAACGCCTTGAACAGCTACTGCATCAACATCCTCGGCGACTGGCCGGTCTGCGGTTCCTGTCACGTCGGCCGCGGCCTGCGCCCCGATGATGCCCAGGCCGACAACAGCAACATCGATTGTCTGATGTGCCATAATGCTGACTATGCCATGGCTCGCGTCCGTCTGCCCGACGGCAGCATGGGCCCCTCCAGTACTGATACGGCGGTTCTCAACGGCTACCTGCAGAACATTGCTGCACCGACCCGCCAAAACTGCTTGAAGTGCCATGCCAATGCTGGCGGTGGCGACGGCATCAAGCGTGGCGACATCTCCATGTCTGACATCACCAACACCGATCCCGACTTTGATGTCCACATGAACATGGGCGGCGCCAACGTGGCCTGCCAGGACTGCCACGCCTTCATCAACCACAAGGTCACCGGCAAAGGGTCCGACCTGCGTGCCACCGATCATGCTGCTGAAGTTCAATGCACCAGCTGCCACGCTGGCATGGATAGTGGGACCGGCCACACCGACGCTGGCCTGAACCGCACCGATGCCGACCGTCATATCGCTCGAGTCGCCTGCCAAGCCTGCCATATCGACGAATACGGAAAGGTGCCCACCGAAATCCACCGGGACTGGGAATTCCACCATGACGGTGAGCCGGCTGACGGCGTCTCCGGCCCTGGGCATCCCTATTCTGAGATGGCTGCCAACCTGACTCCGGTCCTCAAATTCTGGAACCGGACCAGCCACAACGCGCTGCTCTACGAAACTGCTGTTCTCGACCCTGTGACCGGCACCTATCCTACCTCCCGTCCGAACGGCGACATCAACGACGGCAAGTTGTACCCCTTCAAGTACAAGACCGCTTACCAGCCGAAAACCGTCGCTGACGATGTGATCATTTCCGTCGACACCTTCGACTTCCTCAAGGTGACCGGCGATCTTGACACCGCTGTTCAGTCCGGCCTGGTCAACATGGGCTATCCCGCTAACGAGCCCTATGAGTTGATCACCACCGAGACCTACGCCCTGCTCAACCACGGCATCCCCCAGGCGGCTACAATCGACTGCGCCCAGTGCCACAGCGACTTCAGCGTAGGTAGCGACAACAAGCTCGACCTGCTCGGCTACAAGTTGAAGGGCCCGAAAGCGCAAGTCTGCAACCAGTGCCACAGCGACAAGAAACTGCCCCGCACCCAGGACCGGATGCACGGCCACCTGCAAAAGGGTTCCGGCATCGGCTGCGGTTTCTGCCACAGCTTCGAGCGCCCCTAGCGCGGCCTCTGCTCGCCCTGCGACCCGGCCTGCGTGAGCGAGTTTGTCGACACCACTCCCTACGACCACAGCGATGTCTGCAACTAGCCCTCAGGGGCCCTGACGAATATCCCGCCTTGGATGAAATGCTATCGGGGCCGGCCTGCAACGGGCCGGCCCCTTTTTCATGGAGCGGTCGAAAGGTTCTGAACAAAATCGGATCGTGGTTCGCCTGACTTTCCCCTCTCCGCAAACTATTAATCATTTGCCCTCCCCCCGGCGGCCGAGGCCGGAGCGAAGCGGGCCTGTTTGAAAAAACCAACCGAATGTCCGAAGCCGAAACCAAGTTTTCCTTCGCGCCAGATACCCAGCGAAGCGAAAGGAACCCACTATCGCCTCGGCGATGGCGGGCAAGGCCTTGGGGCGTCCCCGCAGGGACTTGAACAGGAACGGGACGCCCCCCCAAGTCCTCTGTTAAAACAATTAAAAAGGCCGCCCCGCTATAACAGCGAGACGGCCTCGAGATGATTGGTCCTTAACCCTATCTTATTTTACAATATCACTTGGTGGGCCCGGTAAAGAGCCAGTCGTTGCTCTTGACCGCGATGTGGCACCCGATACACCCGGCCACCTTGCCCTCTGCTTCGATCTTGCCGTCAGGAGTGTACTTGAGCCAGAACCAGTCGCCGGCCGCCGCGTTGTAGCCCGTCTTCTTGTACATTACCGTGACCGCGGCCAACACCTTGCGCGAGGTATAGTTTTCCTTGACGATAAAGGCGGTGTCGGGGATCTCCCCGGCCTTGTCCTCGATGGCGCCGTGGGCCAGCGGGGAGACGTAGGTGGTCAGATAGGAACCATGGGGATGCTGCCCCTTGTACAGCTTGCCCTTGCCAGGCCACAGGTCCCAGTTCTGGTAGGGGTTTTCCTTGGTAATGTAGTCCATAACGGCCTGCCCGGCCGGGGCGGGGCAATAAGCCCCCTCACCTCCGGTTCCCGGACCGCTTGAGCTGCCGGAGGCGCAGGCACCGAGGAAGGCGACGGACATCAGGACGATCAGAACAAGGGACAGGCGGGAAAATCGCTTCATGACACTCTCCTTGCAAGGAAATATCAGCCGACAGTAAGGTTCTAGGAACGTCTTTCCTTTAGTCAAGCAGACTTTTCTTGTGAGTCAAGTCGGGCAGTTAGCAAAGGCGGAAGAACCCGGGCCGACACCGGAGACCGATCAGAGACAATCGGCCAGCCAGCCGCCGGTGCTCCGCACGCGCTGGCTGAGAAGGCTGGAGATCTTGAGCTGCACCTTTCCCCACAGAGGGGGTGCTCCATCTCCAACCGCGAAAGGTGACCGCTCCGCGGGGCACCAGGCAGGATTCGAGGCAGCCGGCAAGAGTCTCGACCTCCCTCCACTCGAGGTCGTTGGTCCAACGGGTCCGGTCGGCCACGGCGGCGACCTCCTCCCGAAGAAGATTATGCCTCGGGAGTACCGTGTTGTCATCCCAATTTTTCACTCATCCCCCCCGGGCAACTTTCCACGTTTCACGGCCTTTCACCCGCATACCCCGCAGCGCCGGCAACCGGGCGTGCAGCGGGGAGTTGCCCGTCCCTCCAGGGCGCGCTCGTATTCCTGCCACAGGTAGTCCCGGCGCACCCCGTTGTCGATCACGTCCCAGGGGAAGGTCTCGTTCTCGCCCCGCGTCCGGTACAGGTAGAACGCGGGGTCGAGGCCGGCCTCGCGGCAGGCGGCCCGCAGGTTCTCCCCCGCGGCCAGAGCCGGCAGTACGCTCCCGACCCTCCGGTCCCCCCGGGAGAGAAAGGCCTGCAGCGCGGCCCCGCGCAGGGACTCGAAAGTCGCTTCGACGTTGGCCTGCCTGGCCGAGAAAGAGCGGATGCGACGTACTTTTTTGCGCAGGCTCTTCTCCTGCTCCATGGGGGCCCACTGCAGTGGAGTGAAGGGCTTGGGGATGAAGGGGTTCACCGAAAGGGTTATTTGGCCCAGCCGCCCCAGGCGCTTTCCCTCGGCGACCCAGACCTCGCGGATGCGGGTGACCAGGCCGAGCATTTCCTCGATGTCCTCCTCTTTCTCCCCCGGCAGGCCGATGAGGAAATAGAGCTTGAGGTTGGGGATGCCGCCTTCGGCCAAAAATCGCACGGCGTGCAGAATCTGGGCCTCGTCGAGCCCCTTGTTGATCAGGTCCCGCATCCGCTGGCTCCCCGCCTCGGGGGCGAGGGAGACCGTCTTGTGTCCCGACTCCTTGAGGGCGGCGACCTCCTCGGCGGTCAGCGAGTCGATGCGCAGGCTCGCAACCGAGACCCGGCCGCCTCGCTGAAGAATAGCCTGGTTCAGCTCCTCGATGCGGGAATAGTCGGAGACGGCCGCCCCCACCAGCCCCACCTTGTTCCGGTGACAGAGCCCCTCCTCCACCTGCTCGGAGAGATGCTCCAGGGAGCGTTCCCGTGGGGGGAGATAAATAAAGCCGGCGGCGCAGAAGCGGCAGCCGCGGGAGCAGCCGCGGGAGATCTCCACCAGGGCCATGTCGCCGAATTCGGTCTCTCCGGCCTGGACGAAGGAGCGGGTCGGGGCGGCGTCGAGATCGGCCAGCCACTGGCGCCGCACCCGCGCCGGGGCGCCCTCGCCGGGACTGCAGGAGCAGACGGTGCCGTCCTGTCGGTAGGCAACCTCGTACAGGGAGGGAACGTAGATTCCGGGCAGGGCGGCCAGCCGCTGAAACAGAGGGGAGCGTTCCTGATCGGCCTCTCCGAGAGTGTCGAGAAGGCCGGGCAGCAGGGCCTCCCCCTCCCCAACCGCAAAGAGGTCCATGATCCCGGCGAGGGGCTCGGGATTCAGAAAAGCGCAGACCCCGCCGCAAAGGACCAGGGGAAAACGCGCACCCCGATCGGCGGCCAAGAGGGGAATGCGGGCCAAGTCGAAGAGGACCGGCAGGTGGAGGTAATCATTCTCGAAGGAGATTGAAAAAGCGATCAGGTCGAAGTCGGCGAGGGGCCGGCCCGACTCCAGGGAGAAGAGGGGTGTGCCGGTCTTGCGGTGTTCGGCAATGTCCTCCGGGTCGGGAAGAAAAAAACGCTCGCACAGGGCGCCTTCGCGGCTGTTGACAAGGTGGTAAACGGAGAGGAACCCGAGGTTGCTCATGGCCTGATGGTAGGTGTTGGGATAGACCAGGGCCACGCTGAGCCGTCCTCCCCAGGGGTTGGATCGGCAGCCGGTTTCCTCCTGCATGCGGCGGCGGGCCTTCTCGAGCAGCTTACGGGACATGATTCGATGACTCCACCTGTTTATTGTCGCATCCATCCCTCCCGAGCGCAAAGCCGGGAACGCCTACGGCCCGGGAAGAGACGGACACCTGAACAGGAGACCGGGGCTTCTGTAAATCGGATCTGCGATGACAGCGCCGAAAGGGTCGTGGGTCGGCCTGGCTCCGCCGCGGTTTTCAAAGTCCCCGCGGCCCCACGGCCCCACGGCCCGGAAACCCCAATTGTTGCGCGGTTCGAAAAAAAGGGGACCGCACCATGCGGTCCCCGCTGAAGAGGGAGTCATAACAACAAGAGCAAAAAACACGCCGTCACCGTTCGGGCCGGACGGAGAACCGGCCCGGGAGCGACGAAAAGAGACTCTGCCGGGGACCCCTTCGGGCGTTGGTTGGTCGGCCCTAGTCCACCCTGCGGCGCAGGAAGGTGGGGATTTCGTACTGATCCTCCTCGTCCATGACGCGGTCATAGCTGCTGCCGCTGCGCTTCTGGCGGTCGCGCAGGAAGGTCGGCAGGTCCCGGTCGATGCCGTCGACGGTGGGCGCCTGGGCCACGCGGCTCTTGACCTCCTCGACCTCGCGCTGCTCCTTGTCGAAGGCGCCGCCGAAACCGGTGGCGATGGCGGTGATCTTGATCTGGTCTCCAAGGTCCTCGTTGATCACCAGGCCGATGATGATATTGGCATCTTCATGGACCTTTTCGTGAATAATCCGGGATGCCTCGTCGAACTCTTCCATGGTCATGTTGGACGACCCGGAAATGTTGACCAGGACCCCCTTGGCACCCGAGATGTCGATCTCCTCGAGCAGGGGACTGCTGATGGCCTGCTGGGCGGCCTCGGCGGAGCGCTTTTCGCCATCGGCCAGGCCGATCCCCATCATCGCCATGCCCCGCTCGCTCATGATGGCCTTGACGTCGGCGAAGTCGACGTTGATGAGGCCGCTGGTCGTGATGAGATCGGAAATCCCCTGGACCGCCTGGCGCAGAACGTCGTCGGAGGGCTTGAAGGCGTCAAGGATGCTCATGTTCTTGCCGGCCAGGCCGAGCAGCCGGTCGTTGGGAATGACGAGCAGGGAGTCGACGACCTCCTTGAGCCTCTCAACCCCTTCATCGGCCTTGACCATGCGCTGTTTGCCCTCGCGGGAGAAGGGCTTGGTCACCACCCCCACGGTCAGGGCGCCGACCTCCCTGGCCACCTCGGCGATAATCGGCGCAGCGCCGGTGCCGGTCCCCCCGCCGAGGCCAGCGGCGATGAAAACCATGTCGGCGCCCTCGAGGGTTTGCGCCAGGCGCGCCCGATCCTCAAGGGCCGCCTCGCGGCCGATCTCGGGATTGGCTCCGGCCCCGAGCCCCTTGGTCAGCTTGTTGCCGAGCTGAAGTCTGACCTGGGCGCGGCTCGACCGAAGGGCCTGAGCGTCGGTGTTCGCCACAAAGAAATCGACCCCCTCGACGTTGGAGACGATCATCGTGTTTACCGCGTTGCTGCCGCCCCCGCCGACGCCGATGACCTTGATCTTGGCCATCTGGTCCAAACTTTCCTCCAATTCAAACATGACTCCCCCGTTCTCCTTTTGGTTTGAAACTCTCCGTTGGTTAATCCATGTCCCGCCCGCCCCTCAAGCAGCCGGGAGCGATCCTCCTGACATCGTTCAGAAAAACTCGCCGAACCACTCCTTCATGCGGCGCACGACCTTCTCGAACACGTTTTCCTGACCGATGGAAAAGTTGCTGGTCTGCATGTTCTTACTGCCGTACTTGACCAGGCCGACCCCGGTGGCGTAGATCGGCGAGTTGACCACGTCGGTCAGCCCGCCGATGTCCCGGGGCACTCCCCTGCGCACGGGCAGGTTGAAGACCTGCTCGGCGAGCTCCGGCATCCCTGGCAGGATGCAGGACCCCCCGGTGAGCACCACCCCGGAGGCGATGAGGTCCTCGAAGCCGCTCTTGACGATCTCCCGGTTCACCAGGGAGAAGATCTCCTCCACCCTCGGCTCCAGGATTTCCGCCAGCAGCTGCCGGGAGAGGACCCGGGGCTCGCGCCCCCCGACCGAGGGGACCTCAATGGTCTCGTCCTTGCCGACCATGGAGGTCAGGCAGCAGCCGTATTGCTGCTTGATCTTCTCGGCTTCGGCCATGGGAGTTCTCAGCCCGACCCCGATGTCGTTGGTGAGGTGGCTGCCCCCCAGGGAAAGGACCGAGGTGTGCTTGATGGCGCCATCGACGAAGATGGCGATGTCCGTCGTCCCCCCGCCGATGTCGACCATGGCAACGCCCAGCTCCTTCTCGTCGGAAGACAGGACCGCCTTGGAGGAGGCGAGCTGTTCGAGAACGATATCGGCGACATCGACGCCGGCGCGGTTGCAGCTCTTGATGATGTTCTGGGCGCTCGCCACGGCCCCGGTGACGATGTGCACCTTGGCCTCCAGACGTACGCCGCTCATCCCGAGCGGCTCCTTGATGCCGTCCTGGTCGTCGATGATGAATTCCTGGGGAAGGATATGAACCACCTCGCGGTCCATGGGAATGGCGATGGCCTTGGCGGCATCGATGACCCGCCGGATGTCGTCGTTGGCGACCTCGCGGTTCTTGATGGCGATCACGCCCTGGGAGTTGAAGCCCTTGATGTGGCCGCCGGCGATCCCTGCGAAGACCGACTTGATTTCACAGCCTGCCATCAACTCGGCCTCACGGAGGGCCTTGCGGACCGCCTCCACGGTGCTCTCGATGTTGATGACAACCCCTTTGCGCAGCCCCTGCGAGGGGCTGGTCCCGATTCCGACAATGTCCAGCCCCTCGTCGGTAAGGTTGCCCACGATGGCGCAGATCTTTGTGGTGCCGATGTCCAGGCCGACGACCAGATTGTCCCTTTTGTTGCTCATCTTCTTTCCCTTCCCCCTAAAACGATATGTTCTGCCAACTCATGATCCAGGCCGGACCGGCCCCATCCGGGCCCGCTCTGGAATGTGCCCACAGCGCGAGTGCGGGCTACCCCCGGCCGGTGGCCGTCCCGCGGTCGATCTTGACCACCACCCGGTCGTTGACGTTGAGATCGATGGACTTAAGACCCAGCAGGCGCGGTTCCAGGTCCTGGTAAATTTTTTCAAGTCGGTCCAGTTTGGCGGCGAAATTGCCGTATCCCATCCGCACCGGAATCCCCCCCACATAGGTGTAGAGATTGAACCCCTCGGCCTGGTCGATGTGGACCTCGGACACGTCCCGAAGGTTGAAGTGGCTGCGACTGGCCAATTCGCCGATCAGGGCCACGGCATCGACCAGAAGACTCCGGGCGGCTTTCGAATTCTGCAGAAGGAACTGCCTGTCGATCCCCGTCACCACCGGAAAGTCGAGGCTGTCCTTGGGCTCCAGCGTCTTGAATATCTCCCCCGTTACGTCCACATAGTAGAGATACCCCAGGTTGACCACCGCCTTGGGCTCGCGCTCGGCAACCCGAATGACCACTCCCCGGGGGAAAACCCTCTCCACCTGGACGGCGGCCACCCAGGGGTTTTCCTCGATCTTGCGGCCGATCATCTCCAGGTCCAGATCGAAAATCGCGGTTCCCATCTGTATGTCGGAGAGAGCCAGGACTTCCTCCTGGCTGACCCGGCGGTGATTCTCCACCCGCACCTGGTCAACGCGGAAGTACCCCGAATCGCACAGCAGGCGGCAGGCCAGAACCCCGCCGCAGACCACCAGGGAACAGCTTGTAGCCAAGACGGTGAGCCGCAGCAGACGCTGAAAGTGTTTCTTCCACTCCCGCGGCTGGCTCTCCCGCTTGCGGCGGTTGGCCTTGACTCGGCTACGCTTCTGGGCTTTGAGGTCCGTCATGCCATCCTGCTTCCGTGCTTCGGTGCTATCGGGGAAAAAGCCCCTGCCTCTTCATCGTCATTCGCGCGCTACTTGCCGACCGACGCCCCCTCGAGGATCTGCTCCACCAGTTCCTCGAAAGTCAGTCCCGCCTCCCGAGCCGCCTTCGGCAGAAGGCTGGTCTCGGTCATACCGGGAATAGTGTTGACTTCCAGACAGAAAAACTCGCGTCCCCTCACCATGAAATCGACCCGCGCGGCTCCGGCGCAGCCCAGGGCGCGGCAGGCCTCGACCGCGTCCTGCTGGATCCGCTCGTAGAGGGCCCCCTCCAGGGGAGCCGGCAGAAGATACTCGGTCTGTCCGGCCGTATACTTCGCCTTGAAGTCGTAGAATCCTCCCTTGGGCACAACCTGGATGATCGGCAGGGCCCGTCCGTTGAGGACCCCGACTGTCACCTCCTCGCCGCGGATGCAGTCCTCGATCAGCACCAGATCGTCGCTTTTGAGCGCCTCGCCCAGCCCCTCCCTCAAAGCGGAAAGGCTCTCCGCGATGCTCACCCCGATGGTCGACCCCTCCCGGGCCGGCTTGACCACAAGGGGAAAGTGGCGGCAGCGGGCCAGGAGTTCCTGTAAATCGTCGCCCCGGCGGTACGCCTCGAAAGAGGGCGTGGAAATCTCGTGAAACAGGAGGACTTTCTTGGCGGCCACCTTGTCCATGGCCAGGGCCGAGGCCAGAACCCCGCTCCCCGTGTAGGGAATGCCCAATAGTTCAAGCAGCCCCTGGACCGTTCCGTCTTCGCCGTAGCGACCGTGCAGGGCGACAAACGCGACCTCGACCCCTTCTGTGCTGAGGCGGGTGGCCAGATCCCGTCCGGCGTCGATAGCGACGGCCCGGTAGCCGCGCCTCTGCAGGGCGCCGAGCACCGCCTCGCCGGTGCGCAGGGACACTTCCCTCTCCGCGGAGAGGCCCCCCATCAGAACGGCGATTTTTTTGGTTTTCAGTTCCTGTCGAGTCATAAAATATCCTAATAGCTCACGGAATGCCAGAACTCTCTACCCTTCGTCTGGCCATCGGGAAAAATCGGCCTTATCCATCCTCCCCGGCGATACGGACCTCTGGTTCTAGTGTCACCCCACTCCTGCTGCAGACCGTCTTCCTGACATACTCGATCAATTCCATAACGTCCCGTGCGGTGGCGCCTCCGGTGTTGACGATAAAATTGGTGTGGACCGTTGAAACTTGGGCCCCCCCCACGCTGGCGCCCCGCAGACCGGCCTCATCGATGAGGCGCCAAGCCGGGGTGCCGGTAGGATTCTTGAACACCGAACCGGCGCTTGGACCGCGTACCCCCTGGCTGCTTCGCCGCCGGGCCAGATGTTCGCGAATGGTCTGTTCCAGGGCAGCCGGGTCTTTGCGTTCAAAGGCGAGCAGAACCTCTACGACTACCCTGTCCCGGGGAAGAGAGGAACCGCGATAGCCGAAGTGAAGCCTCGGTGCTTCCCAGATCTCCTCGCCCTCCGGCGAGGCCAGAGTCACGGCCCGAACCACCCCTGCCAGGTCCTGGCCCCCCGCGCCGGCATTCATGGTCACACCGCCCCCGACCGTGCCGGGAATGCCCGCCAGTGCCTCCAGCCCGGCGAGGCCCCTCCGGACGGTTTCGCGGATGAGGGTCATCAGGGGAAGTCCACCACCGGCACGGGCCAAACCTTCCTCTTCGAAAACAAGCTCCTTTAAGCCCCCGGTGTGGATCACCGCCCCGCGGATGCCACCGTCCCTGACCAGCAGGTTGCTCCCCGCACCGAGAACCATCCAGGGCAGGCCGGCTTCATGGCACAGGCCCAGAGCGGCGAGCAGGTCGGAACGATCGACCGGAACCAGGAACAGGTCGGCCGGTCCGCCCACCCGCCACGTTGTATGGCGGGACAGGGGTTCCCGGACCAGGACGCGACCCCGCAGGGCGGCGCTCAACTTATCAAAGATCTCCGGGGACACCCGCCCCCCCTTCGCGCAGGCGGCGGGCCAGGGAATCCCCTACCTGCCAGACGTTGCCGGCACCGAGAGTTATGACGATATCCCCCTCCCGAAGCTCGGACATGAGATGAGAGACCACCCCATGCTGATCGCCGATGTAATGGGCGCCCTTGTGCCCGTGGCCGCAAATCCCCTTGACAAGATCCTTCGCCTCCACTCCCGGCAGGGGGTCCTCACCGGCCGCGTAGATGTCCATCACCACGAGGTGGTCGGCCTGGTAGAAGGCGGTCACGAACTCGTCAAAAAGCGCCTGGGTGCGGCTGTAGCGATGGGGCTGGAAGACCGCGACAATACGCCGGTCCCAGCCGGCGCGGGCCGCGGCCAGGGTAGCGACGATCTCGGCCGGGTGATGGCCGTAGTCGTCCACCACCATGATCCCCCGTTCGTCGTACTTGATCTGGAAGCGTCGATCCACCCCGCCGAACCCGCCGAACCCCTCGGCCACCGTCGCGAAGGGAATGTCCAGCTCTATCGCAACCGCGACCGCGGCCAGGGCATTGAGGACGTTGTGGCGGCCCGGCATGTTGATGGAGAGCCGTCCCAGCTCCTCGCCCCGGCAGTGAACGGTAAAGGAGGTGCTCCCCTCGCGGTGCTCGATGCGGGTGGCCTGAAAATCGGCTTGGCTGGTCATGCCGTAGGTGGCGAAACGCTTCTTCACCCGGGGGATGATGTCCTGGATGTTGGGATCGTCGAGGCACAGCACCGCAAGTCCGTAAAAGGGCACCTTGTTGATGAAATCGACAAAGGTGTCCTTGATCTGCTCGAGATCGCGGTAGTAGTCGAGATGGTCAGCATCGATGTTGGTAACCACCGCAATGGTCGGGGAGAGGCGCAGGAAGGAGCCGTCCGACTCGTCGGCCTCGGCCACCAGGAACTTGCCCTGCCCGAGCTTGGCGTTGGAGCCGAGGGAGTCCAGGCGGCCTCCGATGACCGCGGTGGGATCAATCCCGCCGTGCACCAGGACCGTCGCCACCATGCTCGTGGTCGTTGTCTTGCCGTGGGTTCCGGCCACCGCGATGCCGTACTTCATGCGCATCAGCTCCGCCAGCATCTCAGCCCGGGGAATCACCGGGACGAGGTGACGGTGGGCCTCCTGGACCTCGGGGTTGTCGGCCTTCACCGCGGTCGACGTGACGACCACGTCGGCCCCCTGCAGGTTCGCCTCCCGGTGGCCGTAGGTGATTTCACCGCCGAGTTCCTCGAGGCGGCGGGTGGTCTCCGACTCGCGCAGATCAGAGCCGGAAACCTGGTAGCCGAGGTTGAGCAGCACCTCGGCGATGCCGCTCATGCCGATACCGCCGATGCCGATAAAATGTATTTTCCGAATCCGTCCGTACATATCGTCCGTCTTATATTGCCCGAAGGGGCGGGTTGTTTTTGCTTTTGTCGTTACCGGCCGAGCCGCCCTGACGCCGGGGCCGGGCGATGATCCGGCATTCCTTCAGGACCAGGTCCACGGCTCCCTTGCGCCCGAGGGAGCGTGCCACCCCGGCCATGGCCAGGAGGCGCTCCCGGTCTCGGAACAGGTCGGAGACGAGGCGGACCAGCAGTTCGGCCGTCAGGTCTGCCTGAGGCAGGAGCAGGGCAGCCCCGCGCCTGGCCAGTGCGTTGGCGTTGGTGGTCTGGTGGTCCCCTGCGGCGTGAGGATAGGGGATCATGATCGCCGGGCGTCCGCAGGAGGTCAGCTCGGCGACGGTGGTCGCACCGGCCCGGCACACCACGAGGTGGGACCGGGCGTAGGCCTGTGCCATGTCCTCGATAAAGGGGACCACCCCTTCCGGGTCCCAGCCGGCGTTGCGGTATCCCTCCCGGACCCGCTCCAGTTCCTTGGGGCCGCTTTGGTGAAGGATGGTCAACTCCCCCTTCAGAGGCTCGAGCAGGGGCAGGGTTTCCACCATCGCCTCGTTGATCGCCCGGGCCCCGAGGCTGCCACCGAAGACCAGCAGAAGCGGGTTTTCCCGGGGGATGGGCGGGCACTCGTCCATTCCCTGGCGCAGGGGATTGCCGGTCACCACGGTGCGTCCGTGGTGAAAGGCCCGGTCGGCGTCGGCGAAAGAGACACAAACCCGGTCGGCCCAGCGGGCGAAACACCGGTTGGTCAGGCCCGGCCAGGCGTTCTGCTCGTGGATCAATACGGGGTATCCCCGCATTTTGGCCGCGGCCAGAACCGGGGCAGAGGCGTAGCCGCCCACACCGACCACAACGTCGGGCCGGAATCGTTCGAGGATGGCCAGGGATTGGCGCACGC
Source organism: Desulfuromonas sp. (assembly GCF_002868845.1). Taxonomy (NCBI): domain Bacteria; kingdom Pseudomonadati; phylum Thermodesulfobacteriota; class Desulfuromonadia; order Desulfuromonadales; family Desulfuromonadaceae; genus Desulfuromonas; species Desulfuromonas sp. The sequence goes on along the minus strand of NZ_PKUB01000056.1, from coordinate 28,539 downwards.
TTATGGCCAGGCGCGGGCCGAAGGTGAGCTTGCCGGCCCAGCCCTTGCCGACGAATCCGGAAATGTCGATCGTCTCGAGGGGAAGTCCGAGTTCGGGGATGACCCGCGCCTCGATCCCCCGCTTGGTCCCGACGAAGAGCACCTCGGAGTCTTCCTCTGTCTCGATCAGCCTTTGGGCCAGCGCCACCGCGGGGAAAAGATGTCCACCGGTCCCCCCTCCGGCCAGCAGCAGTTTCATCGCGCCTCCCCCGTTCCCTGACTGGAAACGTTGAGCAGGATTCCCACCGCAAACAGGGTCGTCACAAGGCTGGTGCCTCCGTAGGAAAGAAAAGGCAGGGCCAGACCCTTGGTCGGCACCATTACCATGACGACGGCGAAATTGACAAAGGCCTCCAGGCCCAGCAGCAGGGTCAGGCCGAAAGCCAGGTAACGCCCGAAATCATCGGGCGCCCCGACGGCCGCGCGCACCCCTCGCATGACGAGCACCAGGAACATGGCCGCCACTACGACCACCCCGGCGAATCCGAGTTCCTCCCCGACGACCGAGAAGATAAAATCTGTGTGCGCCTCCGGCAGGTAGAAGAGCTTCTGCTTGCCCTCGCCCAGCCCCTTTCCGAACAGCCCGCCCGAGCCGAAGGCGATCCAGCTCTGAATGATCTGGAAGCCCGAGTTGGTCGGATCATCCCAGGGGTTGAGAAAGGCCAAAATCCGTTTGCGCCGGTAATCGACGTTCATCACCGCGAAGTACAGAAAAGGCAGGGCCAGCACCAATAGGGAGAACAGGTAACTCAGCCGGGTCCCCGCCACCAGCAGCATCACCATGGCCACCCCGGCCAGGGTCAGGGCGCTGCCGAGGTCCGGCTGCATCAGCAGCAGCATCAGGAGAAGGGCGAGGACCACCATGTAAGGGATGAAGCCGAGCTTGAAGGTTTTTATCTTCTCTCCTTTTTTGGCCAGAGAGTGGGCCATGTACAGGATCATTGCCAGCTTGGCCAGCTCCGAGGGCTGAACGTTGACGGGACCGAGGCGGATCCAGCGGCAGGCTCCTCCGGCGTGGGTTCCCACGCCGGGGATCAGCACGGCGACCAACAAGGCCGCGCACAGCAGCAGGAAAGGGACCGCTAACCGGCGCAGCAGGTGGTAGTCGATGTGCATGACCGCGGCCATGATCATGAAGCCGGCCAGGGCAAAGACCCCCTGTTTCTTGAGAAAGTAGAACCCGTCGGAGAATTTCTTGGCCGCCATGATGGAGGAGGAGGAATAGACCATGACCACCCCGAAGCAGGTCAGCACCACCGCCAGCAGGAGGATCGTGGAGTCGAAACCTTTTCTCGCATCCATGGCTAGACCGCCTCTCGTTGGGGCAGGGCGTTCACAGCCCGGCAGAATGCATCGCCGCGCTCCTCGAAATTGGCGAACATGTCGAAACTGGAGCAGGCCGGGGAGAGCAGGACCGAGCCCCCCGAAGGCGTCAGTTCCCGGGCCCTTTGCACGGCGTCATCGAGGGTTTCGACCCGCACCGTGTCGGTGTGCCCGGCCAGGTCCCGGGCCATGCGCTCGGCTGCCTGGCCGATGAGTACCAGATGGGCGACCTTCTCCCGGAGAGGGCCGGCCAGGGGGCCGTAATCGCTTCCCTTGTCCTTGCCGCCGGCGATCAGGGTCACCGGGGCAGCAAGACCTGCGAGGCTCTTGACCACGCTGCCCACGTTGGTCCCCTTGGAATCGTTGTACCAGGCCACTCCGTCAAGCTCGCGAACGAGTTCCATCCGGTGCGGCAGGCCGGCACAGCTGCATGCGGCCCGCCAGGCGAGTTGCGCCGGGCAACCCTCGAGCAGAGGGGGAATCAGGGCGGCCATGACGTTCTCCAGATTGTGCGCACCCCTGAGGCGCAGTTCCCGCGCCGGGAAACGGTGTTCCTCCCCCCCCCAGCGCCAGACGATCTCGCCCCCCTCAAAGCCCATTCCCGCCGGCAGCAGCCGCCGGGAGGAGAATTCCACGCGCCGGGCCCGGATCGCGGCGGCGGCCTCCTGCACCAGGGGGTCGTCGGCGTTGAGGACCGCCACGTCCGAGTCGGTCATGTTCTCAAAAATCCGCATCTTGGCGGCGACGTAAGCGGCCATGTCGGGGTAGCGGTCAAGATGATCATCGCTGATATTGAGCAGCATGGCGTAGCGGGGCCGGAAGGACTCGATCCCCTCGAGCTGAAAGGAGGAAAGCTCGGCCACGATCCAGTCCCAGGCCCCGCCCACCGCCTCGACGAGGGGCGTCCCGAGGTTGCCGCCGACGAAGACGGCCCGTCCCCAGGCCTGGAAGATCTCCCCCGCCAGGGTCGTGGTCGTCGACTTGCCGTTGGTCCCGGTAATCGCCACCATCGGGGCGGAGAGCTCCCGGAAAGCGACCTCGACCTCTCCCAGCACCGGCACGCCCAGACGGATGGCCCCGGCAACCGCAGGCACCGAAAGGGGAACCCCGGGGCTGATCGCCACCAGGTCCGCGGCGCCGAAATAGGCCGCGGTATGACCGCCCAAATCGAGAGCGACCCCCGCTTGCCGCAGCGGTTCCAGTCCCGCAATGCGCGCCGCGGGGCGCCGGTCCGACAGAATGACCTCGGCCCCCCGCTCATGAAAGTAGCCAGCCAGGGCCAACCCGGTGCGCCCGGCGCCGACGACTACGATCTTTTTATTGCGCAAATCAGGAGTCATAAAAATCAGTCGTTAGCTATCAGCTTTAAGCTGAAAGAAAAACCTCGTTTTTTCTGCTCTTTTTCCTGTTTGGGTCATTTTGATTTTACTTACAGCTTCCGGCTTAAAGCTTTCAGCTGTCTCTATCGCAGTTTCAGCGTCGACAGACCCACGAGGGCCAGGATGATACTGATGATCCAGAAGCGCACGATGATCTTCGGCTCGGGCCACCCCTTCAGTTCGAAATGATGATGAATGGGAGCCATGCGGAAGATCCGCTTGCCCCAGAGCCGGAAGGAGACAACCTGGAAGATCACGGACAGGGCCTCGACGACGAAGATTCCGCCGACGATGACCAGAACGATCTCCTGCTTGGTGATCACCGCAATGGTCCCGAGTGCCCCGCCCAGAGAGAGGCTGCCCACATCCCCCATGAAGACCTGGGCCGGGTAGGTGTTGAACCACAGAAAACCGAGCCCCGCCCCGACCATCGCCCCGCACAGCACCGCCAGCTCGCCGGCCCCCTGGACGCTGCTGATCTGCAGGTACTCGGAAAGGCGGGCATTGCCCGCCAGGTAAGCGAAGAGGAGGTAGGTCCCGGTGGCGATGATCATCGGACCGATGGCCAGGCCATCCAGACCGTCGGTCAGGTTCACCGCGTTACCCGCCCCGACGATGACCAGCATGGCGAAGGGGATATAGAAGATCCCGAGGTCGGGCCGCACCCCTTTGAAAAAAGGGACTGCCAGAGTCGTCTGGAAAGAGGGAAAGACATAAAGGGACAAGCCCGCCGCCAGGGAGATGAGAAGGAGCCAGAACATCTTCTGCCGGGCCGAGAGCCCGTCGCTGCTCTTGCTTTTGACCTTGCGGAAATCATCCACGAAGCCGACGGCTCCGAAACCGACGGTCACCAGCAGTGTCACCCAGACATAGGTATTGCCGAGGTCGGCCCAGAGCAGGGTCGGCAGGACAATGGCGAAAAGAATCAGGGTGCCGCCCATGGTCGGCGTCCCCTCCTTCTTGAAATGAGACTCGGGGCCGACCTTGCGGATGCTCTGCCCGATCTGCAGCCTGGAGAGTTTGTCGATGAGCCACGGCCCCAGGATGAAGGAGATCAGCAGGGCCGTGATCGTGGCGTAGATGGCCCGGAAGGTGATGAACCTGAAGACGTACAGGACCGAAAACTCTGTATGCAGGGGATATAAAAAGTGATAAAGCATCCACCGATTCCTATGAATGGCCCATAGCGCGGGCAGCCACGGCCTCTTGCAGGGCCGTCGAAATCTTTTCCATCTGCATGCCACGGGACCCCTTGACCAAGATCCGGTCGCCGGGCCGAAGGAGCCCTTGCAGGTAAACGGCCGCCTCCCCGTGGGAGGCAGTCACACGAACCCTGTCGCCGGGCATCCCGGCCTCTCGCGCACCGGCGCCGACTTCAGCCCCGAGAGGCCCGAGCAGCACCAGGCGATCGACCAGGCGGGCCGCGGCCCGGCCCACCTCGCGATGCAGGGAAGGAGCATCCTCGCCCAGTTCAAGCATGTCCCCCAGCACCGCGATGCGCCGCCCTTCGCCTCCCAGCTCCTGGAGGGTCGTCAGGGCCGCTTCCACGGCCAGGGGATTTGCGTTGTAGCTATCTTCCAGAAGGAGCACATCGCCGTCCAGCCGGATCAGCTCCATCCTTCCGCGAAGGGTCTGGAACCTCTCCAGGCCCTTCGCGATGGTCGCTCCGTCGATCTCAAGGGCAACGGCGGCGGCCGCTGCGGCCAGGGCGTTTTGGACATTGAAACGCCCGGCACCGGAGATCGCGACGGGCCACTCTCCCCCGGGCAGAACCAGCCGGAAGGAGATTTTGCCCGAAGAGGCGACAACATCCTCGGCCCGCACTTCGGCTTCGCTCGTCTGCCCGAACAGCAGGCGGCGCACCCCGTTGGCCACCGGAAGCTGGCGGACCCGATCGTCGTCAGCGTTGATGACCGCGGTGCCCCCCGGCTGCAGGGCCGCGAAAAGCTCTCCCTTGGCCCGAGCCACCCCGTCCAGGCTGTGCAGGGACTCCAGGTGCACCGGCCCCACGTTGGTGACCACCCCCACAGCGGGCGTGGCGATCTCCGCCAGGCGGGCGATCTCACCACGGACGCTCATGCCCATCTCCAGGACCGCCCAGCGGTGCTCCGGCTCCAGGCGCAGCAGGGTCAGGGGAAGCCCGATCAGGTTGTTGAAATTGCCCTCGGTCTTCAGGCCGGGGCCGGTCAGAGACAGGATCTCCGCGAGCATCTCCTTGGTCGTGGTCTTGCCGGCCGAGCCGGTCACCCCCACCACGGGGCCGGAGAAGTCACCGCGCAAGCCGCCGGCCAAATCCCCGAGGGCGGCCAGGGTGTCGTCCACCTGGATCACCGGAACCGGGAGGCCGGCGATCACATCTTCGCTGAGGCAGGCGGCCGCGCCGTTGCGCAGCGCCCTGACCAGGAAATCGTGGCCGTCGAAGTTGGGACCCCGCAGGGGGATAAACAGCTCCCCGGGCCGCAGGGTGCGGCTGTCGGTGGAAATGCCCGCCACCGGCCCCGAGGCATCGGCGGGAGAAATCCGTCCTCGGGTCAGCCGGGCGATGCGCTGAAGGTCCAGGTTCATGCCGAAGTCTCCAGCCGGGCCAGGGCCCGGCGCAACTCTTCGCGATCGTCGAAATGAAGCCGCTGCCGCCCCACGATCTGATAATCCTCGTGCCCCTTGCCCGCCACCAGCAGCAGGTCGCCGGGGCCAAGCAGGGAGACGGCGAATTCAATGGCCTCGGCCCGGTCGCAGATCGAAACGAACCCTCGGCCCTCGGCCTTCCGGGCCTCCTCGGGGGACCATTCCTCCGGGATGACCCGGCGCGCCCCCTCCCGGACTTCGGCGAGAATGGACATGGGGTCCTCGGAGCGGGGGTTGTCCGAGGTCAGCACGCTCAAATCGGCCAGGCGTGCCCCGATCTCTCCCATGAGCGGGCGCTTGCTGCGGTCCCGATCCCCGCCGCAGCCAAAGACCACCACGATGCGCCGGGGAGAAAGATCCTTCATGGTAGACAGGGCTTTTTCCAGAGCGTCTCCGGTATGGGCGTAATCGACAAGGATCTGAGCCCCCAGCCGGTTGTCGATGGACTCCATGCGCCCCGGAACCGCCCGGGCCTTCTCCAGCCCCTCGGCCACGGCCTCCAGGGGAATCTCCAGAGCCAGGGCCGCGGCCGCGGCGCAAAGCAGATTCTGCAGGTTGAACCTGCCGAGCAGGGCCGAGCGCAAAGCGAAAGCCCCCCGGGGAGTATCGATCAGCGCCTCGATCCCGCCGAGGGAGAGCCGCACCTCGCGAGGCCGCACCTGCGCCCGGTCGGAAACCCCGCAGGTCAGGGCGGAGGGAAACCGGTCGGCCAGCCGGACCCCGTAGGGGTCGTCAATGTTCAGCACCACCCTTCCCCCGCCGGAGGCGACTTGATCGAAAAGCCGCGCCTTGCTGGCGAAATAGGCCTCCATCTTTCCGTGGTAGTCGAGATGCTCCCGGGTCAGGTTGGTGAAGACGCCGACGTCGAAATGAACCCCGGCCACGCGGTGCTGGTCCAGGGCATGGGAGGAGACTTCCATGGCCAGTGCGTCGCAGCCTTCTTTGCGGAAGTCTGCGAGGATCCGCAACAGATCCGCCGATTCGGGGGTGGTGTGCGCTGCCGGCAGACAGTGCTCTCCAAAGCGGTAATTGACCGTGCCGAGAACGGCCGGCCTTTTCCCGGCGACCTCCAGGATTGACTCCACCAGGTAGGTCACGGTCGTCTTGCCGTTGGTCCCGGTGACCCCGACCACGGGGATGTCCGCCGCAGGCTCTCCGTAGAACGATGCCGCGGCCAAAGCCAGGGCCAGGCGGGTGTCGTCCACCAGCACCCCGGTGACCCCCTCGGGAAGGGAGACATGCTCCTCGGTGAAAACAGCGCTGGCCCCCGCACGCAGTGCCTGGTCGATAAAGCGATGTCCGTCTGCGGCAACTCCGCGCAGGGCGAAGAAGGCCCCCTGCTCCACGACCTTGCGCGAGTCGTAGAAAAGTCCACTGATTTCGGTGTCCTGGGACCCCTCAATCCGGCGCGGAGAAAGCCTTTTAATCAGAGCGGAAATCTTCATAGAATCAGGCATTTTCTTACCCTCTTCGACAAATGTCAAAGGGTATTTCAGGCCGGGGGCTGGAGCCGCACCCAGACCTCTTTTCCGTAGCGGATTTGGCCACCGGGAGCCGGGAGTTGCTCCACCACCCGCCCCGAACCGTTCAGTCTTATATTCAGCCCGGTGCGCTCCATCGCCTGAAGCACCTGGCGGTAGCTCATTCCGATGCAATCGGGCATGTTCAGCGTCCCTTCGCCCTCAATCTCCCCGCCCTGCCCCTCAATCCTGACAGGGGGCGTCTCTCTGGAGGCCAGGGTAACCGGGGGAAGGGGAGGAAGGAAGTCCTCCTGGCCGGGCTGGTTCGGAGCGACTTTCAAGTGCCGCAGCGCCTGCTCTGCAATGCGGGAGAAAACCGGGGCCGCCACCACCCCGCCGTAGGTCTGTCCCTCGGGCTCGTCGATCACGACCAGCACCACCAGTTCAGGATCTTCGGCCGGCACCATCCCGACAAAGGAGGAAACGCGCTTATCCACAGAGTAGCCCCGGGTCACCGGATCCACCTTCTGGGCGGTCCCGGTCTTGCCGGCGACGCGGTAGCCGGTCACGGCGCCCCTGGTCCCCGTCCCTCCCTCCTCGGTGACACGAACCATCATCTCGCGAACGATACGTGCCACCTTCTCGTTGACCACCCTGCGCACCGCGCGGGGCTTGCGACGATCGACGACCTCGCCGTAGCTGTCCACGACCCGTTCGACCACATAGGGCTCCATGAGGGTGCCCCCGTTGGCGATGGCGGCGGTCGCCAGCGCCAGTTGCAGAGGGGTCACCGTGATCGCCTGGCCGAAGGAAATCGCCGCAAGATCAACCTCAAACCAACGAGACGGCTTGCGCAAAAGGCCCGAGGTCTCTCCCGGGAGATCGACCCCGCTGGGCGCACCAAAGCCGAAACCGGTGAGGTAGGAGTAGAGGCGGTCCCGTTCCAGAATTTTTCCGATCTTGGCTGAACCGATGTTGGAGCTGACTTTGAGGATGTCGGCGACGGAGAGCTGTTCATAGGGATGGTGGTCGTGGATGACCTTGCCGCCGACCCGGAACTCGCCTTTTTCGCAGTCGATAAGCTCTTCTGGCCGAACCGCTCCCTCGTTAAGGGCGGCCGCAAGGAGGAAGATCTTCATGGTAGAGCCGGGCTCGAAAGTGTCGATCAGGGCCCGGTTGCGCCACTGCCTGGGACGGTACTTGTTGAATGCGTTGGGATTGAAGTCGGGCTGGCTGGCCATGGCCAGGACCTTGCCGGTACGCGGCTCGAGGACTACCACCGTCCCGGCTTTGGCGTTCGCTTTGCGGACCCCCGCGGCCAGTTCCTTCTCGGCGATGTACTGCAGGTTTTTGTCGAGGGTCAGGTAGAGGTCGTCGCCGCGGCTGCCCCCCTTGATCTCCGGCTCTCCGGAGCCGATGCCCCGGCCCAGGGCATCCCTTTCGGTCACCAGGTAGCCGCCCTGCCCGAGAATGACCGAGTCGTATTTGAGCTCTACACCCTCCAGCCCCTCGGGATCGATCCCGGTAAAGCCGACGACCTGGGCCCCGATCTTGGAGTTGGGATAATACCGTTTGTGTTCCTTGATAAAATTCACCCCCGGAAGCTTCAAGGCCCTGACCTTTTCACTTACCCGGGGGGGGACCTGGCGCTTGAGCCAGAGAAAACGCTTTTCCGATTTGAGCTTGGCCGCCACCGCCTTGTGCGGGAGGGAGAGTGCCGCAGCCAGATCCCGGGCCTTCACCTTGCCGGCCCTGGCCTTGCTGGGTTCCAGGTAGATGGAGTCCGCCTCAACGCTCAAGGCCATCACCTCACTATTGCGGTCGAAAATGGTGCCCCGCTGCGGGGTGAGCGGGATCACCTTCTGATGTTGCCGTTCGGCCTTTTTCTGCCAGTCATCCCGACAGTGCACCTGGATATAGTACGCCCTTGTGGCGACCAGGAGAAAGGCCACCACGAAGAGCACGCCGACCAGCCGGATTCGAATGCGGACCCACCCCTCGGTCTTATCCATCAGTCCACGGTGATGACCTGCGAGGGGTTGGGCATCCGCAACCCGAGCTTGTTCAAGGCGACCTGTTCAATCCGGGCCGGGCTGCGCAGGCTCGCCTCCTCCAGGCGGAGCTGGCGGGAATCCTGCTGCAGGCCGCGCAGGCGCCCCTCGAGGCTCGAAATCTCGTATTCCAGGTTGATCACCTGAAGCCGGGACCAGACGAAGAACAGGGAGACGGCGAGCAGAATCGCGACGAACCCGAGCAGGGGAAAGAGCCGGGGCCGGCGCAGCACCAGTACGTTGACCTTGGGGATGGGACGGACAATGGTATCGGACATGACACCCTCCAGAAAAAAAACATCTTCCCGAGACGGGAAACTCTCTTCAGCTACAGCGTTCCGCAACGCGCAGGATCGCACTTCGTGCCCTGGGGTTGGCATCGACCTCCGCCGGAGACGGGCGCACCGCCTTGCGCGTGACCAGCTCCACCCGCGGAACTTTCCCGCAGGCGCAGAGCGGAAGCCGCGGCGGACAGATGCAGGCTTTGGCCTCCTGCCGGAAGATCCGCTTGACGATGCGATCCTCCAAAGAATGGAAGCTGATTACCGCCAGCCTCCCTCCAGGCTTTAAAAGATCAATCCCTCCGGCAACCCCCCGGGCGACATGCTCCAGCTCCCGGTTGACGTGGATCCGCAGGGCCTGAAACACCCGGGTCGCCGGGTGAACCCGTGAGGGAATCATCCCGCCGGGAACCGCCGCACGGACCAGTTCGGCCAGCTCCGCAGTGGTGGCCAGCGGACGGCGTTCCCGCTCGTCCACGATGCGCCGTGCGATGCGCCGAGCCCAGCGCTCCTCGCCGTATTCGAAAAAGATCCGGGCCAACTCCCGCCCGTCGGCTTCGTTGACCACATCGGCCGCCGTCTCCCCCGCCCCGGGATCCATCCTCATGTCGAGGGGAGCGTCCTCGCGGAAGGAGAAGCCCCGCTCGGGCGTGTCCAGCTGATGGGAGGAGACCCCCAGGTCGAGCAGCATGCCGTCCAGCCCGTCGATCCCGAGTTCGGCCAGGACCTCGTCCGCCTCGGAAAAATTGGCGTGCCGCAGCAGAGCCCGGTCGGCGCAGGGGGCCAGCACTTCTGCGGCCTTGCGCAGGGCCGCCGGGTCGCGGTCGAGGCCGATCAGCCGCCCGTCCGGCGCCGAGGCCTCCAGAAGGAGCCCGGCATGACCGCCGCCGCCGACCGTCCCGTCGAGGTAGACGCCTCCGGGCCGGGGCCGCAGATATTCCACAACCTCTTCGGGCATGACCGAGAGGTGGGCGAAGATCTCCGCCGGCACCCCTCAGAAACCCATGTCCGCCACAGCCTGGGAGTCGCTCTGGAGCAACTCCTCGGACTTGCTGGTCACGGCGGCGTACTGAAGCTGGCTGTAGATTTCGATCTTCTCAAAGAGCCCGACAACGACGATCTCCTTTTTCAGGCCGGCGTCGCTGCGCAGGGCCTGGGGGATCTGGATTCGCCCCTGCTTGTCGAAAGCGCACTCGGCGGCAGGAGCGACCATCAACCGGATCGCCGCGGCCTTCTGAGGGCCGTTGGGCAGTCCCTGGACGTTCTCCAGGATCTGGCTCCAGTGGGAAAGGGGATAGGCGGTCAGGCCGCCCTCGAGGTTCTTGGTCACCACGACGCGCTCGTCACCCTGGGTTTCGGCGAGTACTTCCCGGAACTTCGCCGGAATGCTCGCCCGCCCCTTGGCGTCGATGGTGTTGTGGAACTCCCCCTGAAAATTCATCCTGGCCCCTTTTGGCCTAATTTGACACTAAATCCCACCTTTTGGGAACTATAGTCACAGGCAACGACCTTGTCAAGGAGAAATTTCCAATTTTTCAGGGGTTTAGATTAATGAAGGAGGGGCAAAAACCACCCGCCGAAAGGAGGCGGCGGGACGAAGGGGAAAAGCCTCAGGAGGGATTTTCCTCCAGGATCATCTCGATTTCCTCGACCCGGCGATCGACGACCTTGCGGGCGACAAGGACGATGCCTTCCGCCTCGCATCGGGCCCCTTCCTGGGGAATGGCCCCGATGACCCGGAGCAGGAAGCCGGCCAGGGTGTTGGCGTGCTCCTCGGAGAGCTGGAGATTGAAGCGGCGGTTGATGGTGCGCAACGAGGCGCTGCCGTCGATCAGGAAGCGCCCCGGGGCGATCTCCCGGATCAGCACCTCCTCTACGTCGTACTCGTCCTGGATCTCGCCGAAGACCTCCTCGAAGATGTCCTCCAGGGTGACGATCCCCTCCACCCCGCCGTACTCGTCGACCACGACGGCCAGGTGCAGGCGCTTTTTGCGAAAGGACTGCAGGAGGGTCTCGATGCGCTTCGATTCGGGGACGAAGTAGGGAGGGCGGGCGACCTCGCGGATGGCGAATTCCTTCGGCCGGTCCACGTAGTTGAGGATGTCCTTGGAATGGATGATCCCGACGACGCTGTCGAGATCCCCCTCGTAGACGGGAAAACGGGAATGGCGGGCCTGCTGGGCCAGGACCAGCACCTTCTCGAAGGGGGCGTCGACCTCGATGCCGACCAGTTCCGTGCGGGGAATCATGACGTCGCGCACCCGGGTCTGGGAGAGTTCGAAAACCCCGTGAAGCATGCGCCGCTGCTCCTTGGGAACCACCCCGGTCTGCTCACCGACGGTGATCAGGGTGCGCAGCTCGTCCTCGGAGATGACCGGGCGCGCCTCCTCCTTGCCGGAAATCAGGCGGGTAAAAAAGCGGGAGAAGGCGGTAACGAAGAGGCTCACCGGGGCGAGCAGCAGCATGGAGACCCGGATCGGGCGCAGGACGAAAAATGAGGTCCGCTCCGGGTACCTGGCGGCGTAGGACTTGGGGCTGACCTCGGCGAAGAGAAGGAGCAGGGGGGTCAGCACGAGGATGGTGACCAGTTCGCCCCGCTCGCCGTAGAGGTGGACGAAAAAGCCGGTGGCGAAGACCGAGATGGCGATGTTGACCAGGTTGTTGCCGACGAGGATGGTCCCGAGCAGGCGGTCGGGGTTCTCGATCAGCGCCTCCAGCCTTTTGGCCTTGGGGCGTTTCTTCTGCACAAGGTACTTCACCCGCAGCCGGTCGATGGACATCAACGCCGTCTCCGACCCGCTGAAGAAGGCGGAGAGCAGGAACAGCACCCCGAGCAGGGCAAGGCGCATATATTGGTCGTCCACGGCCAGGTCTCCTGAAAATTTGGCTCGCAGTTTACATGATGCCCAGGCATATTACAATGGCTTCAGCAGGTTGAACCGCTCTGGCCCCTGTGTTATAAATCCGAAACATTTCCATCACCCCCTTCCCCGAGACCGATCATGGACGAGACCCAGGCCAGAGACCGCCACTTGGAGTTATGCAAACAACTCCACCGCCACAACTACCTCTACCACGTCCTCGACCGCCCCGAGATCCCCGACGCCGAGTACGACCGCCTGTTTCGCGAACTGCTCGAACTGGAGAAGGCCTATCCCGAGCTGGCCGGCCCCGACTCCCCCTCCGCCCGGGTCGGCGCGGCGCCCCTCGACAAGTTCGAGCCCCTGCGCCACACCCTGCCGATGCTCTCCCTGGAGAACGCCTTCGACGAGGCCGAGATGCGCGAGTTCGACGCCCGCATCAAGCGCTTCCTGCACCGGGACGCGGAGATCGACTACGTCTGCGAAATGAAGATGGACGGGGTGGCGGTGGAGCTCGTCTACCGCGGCGGAAAGCTGGCCGCCGGCGCCACCCGGGGCGACGGCACGGTCGGGGAGAATATCACCGAGAACCTCAAGACCGTCCCCGCCGTCCCCCTCGTCCTTGCGGACTCCGCACCGGAGCTGCTCGAGGTGCGCGGGGAGGTCTTCATGGACCTGCGTGACTTCCAGGCCCTGAACCGGGAGAGGGAGGAGAACGGCGAGCCGACCTTCGCCAACCCCCGCAACGCCACCGCCGGGAGCCTGCGCCAGCTCGACTCCCGGGTCACCGCCCGGCGCCCCCTGAAAATCTTCTGCTACGGGGTGGGAGAAATCGCCGGAGATGTCCCCTCTAATCACCTGGAAACCCTGGAGGCCCTGCAGGGATGGGGCTGCCGGGTCAACCTCGAGGGCACCCGGCGAGTGCGGGGCGTCGACGGGGTGCTCGCCCGCTACCGGGAACTGGTCGAGAGCCGCGAAGAGCTGCCCTTCGAGATCGACGGCATGGTGGTCAAGGTCGACGACCTCGCCCTGCGCCGGGAACTGGGGGAGAAGACCCGCACCCCGCGCTGGGCGATCGCCTGCAAGTTCCCGCCTCGCCAGGCCGAGACGATCATCGAGGACATCCTGCTTCAGGTCGGCCGCACCGGCGCCATCACCCCCGTCGCGCTGCTGCGACCGGTAGAGGTCAGCGGCGTGACCGTCTCCCGGGCCAGCCTGCACAACTGGGACGAAATCGACCGGCTCGGGGTGCGCATCGGCGACCACGTGGTCGTGGAGCGCGCCGGCGACGTCATCCCCGACGTGGTCCGGGTCCTCGCCGAAAAGCGCACCGGGATCGAGCGGCCCCTCCCCCTGCCCCAGGCCTGCCCGGAATGCGGCTCGCCCGTGGCGAAGCTGGAGGGCGAGGTCGTCCCGCGCTGCCAGGACCTCGCCTGCCCGGCCCGCCTGCTGGAGGGGATCAAACACTTCGTGGGCCGCCGCGCCATGGACATCGACGGCCTCGGGGCCCGCTACATCGACCAGATGCTGCGCCTCGACCTGTCGGAGAGTGTGGCCGATCTCTACCGTCTCGACCGGGACGACCTCTTCCGCTTCGAGCGCATGGGCGAGAAACTGGCCGAGAAACTCCTAGGGGCCATCGAGGCGAGCAAGCGCCGCCCCCTGCCCCGCTTCCTCTTCGCCCTCGGCATCCGCCATGTCGGCGAGCACATCGCCAAGGTCCTGGCGCGCCAGTTCGGCTCCCTGGACAACCTGGCGAAGACGAGCCGTGACGAGTTGCTGGCGATCCACGAGGTCGGTCCCCAGGTCGCCGACAGCGTCGTCGACTTCTTCGCCTCCGGTCGCAACCGCGAGATCCTCGACCAGCTGCGCGCCGCCGGGGTCGCCCCCGAAGCGACCGAACGTCGCGCCGGCGGCCCCCTCTCGGGCAAGACCTTTGTCTTCACCGGCACCCTCCCGACCCTCGGCCGCAAAGAGGGACAGGAGATGGTGGAGAACCTCGGCGGCCGCGCCGCCGGCTCGGTGAGCAGAAAGACCGACTACGTCGTCGCCGGCGAAGAAGCGGGAAGCAAGCTGGAAAAGGCCCGCTCCCTCGGCGTCGCGATCCTTTCCGAGAAGGAGTTTCTGACCATGATCGAAAAGGAGGCAGAAGCATGAGACCGGTCCGTGCCACGGTGCGCATCCGCGGCCTCGTCCAGGGGGTCAACTTCCGCTATTTCACCCGCCGCACCGCCATCGAGCACGATCTCACCGGCTGGGTGCGCAACCTGCCGGACGGCGACGTGGAGGCGGTCTTCGAGGGACGCGAGACGGCGGTGCGGCAGGCCCTCGACTGGTGCCGCAGCGGCCCCAGCGCCGCCCGGGTCGATGAACTCTTCATCGACTGGGAGGATTTTCGGGGGGAATTCGAGTCGTTCGAAGTGTTGCGCTAAAGACGGGGGCTTTCTTCCTGGGTTCGGGGACGCTTTCGATCGTCGGCCTGCCCTTTTTTGGGCAAGCGTTCTGAATTCGCGGTAAATAACCCGTGTCCATCGGGGAGCGGGGGGAAAGAATCGGTAAAAGCCGGTCTCCAATGTCTGGAGACCGGCTTTTTTTCGGTGTCGCAAGCCTGGCGGATCAAGGAACCTCGGTGACGTAGACCATGACGTAGCCCCGGTCGCTCCCCGCGGGATGCGGCGCCACGGCAGGATCGGCCACGAAGGCCCGTTCCTCGCCGCCGGCCTCGTCCACGGCCAGGCGGATGCCGGGGTCGAGGGTCCACTGGCCGTCCCCGGCGTAGGTGAAGGAGCGGATCGTCTCTTCGGAACTGCCTGGCTCCTGAGTGAAGCCGTAGTAGCGGTACTCCCCGCCGATCTTCAGGCCGTTGGCCATGACGACGAAGGGGTCGGGAACGAAGTCGGCCAGGGGCTTAAAGGCCAGACCGTGGCTATGCTGCTGCGCCCCCCCGGTGGAGGCGGCATGATGGTTGGCGCCCGGCGCGCCACCGGCGAAAAACTCGAAATGGTCCCCGACCCAGAGCAGGTTCGGATCGAGGACGTCGCTGCCGGCGGCGGGATAACGCGGCCCACCCTCCACGGTCCAGTCGAGCAGGTTCGCCGAAACCGCCGAGTAGGTCTGGGCCGGGCCGCCGGAGAGATCGCCGAGGGTGAAGTACATGCGGTAGCCGCCCCCCCCGGAAGCAACCACCGCCGGGTCGACCGGGTTCGGGGTCCGCCCGGCGGGCAGGCCGGAAAAGTTCAGTTCCCGGTAGGTCCAGTTCACCAGGTCCTCCGAGGTCGCCGCGACCGTGGTGTTGCGCAGCTCTTCGGTGTCGTCGGCGTCCTTCCACATTACGTAGAAGGCCCAAAGGGTGCCGTCCTTGACGATGACAGACGGCACGTCGCCCTGGTCGGCCAGGGTCAGCCCGGTCCGGGTCCAGTCGGTGCCGTCCGGGCTGGTCGCGAGGCGCAGCCGCCGGCTCCAGGGGCCGTCGCCGGCCTGGGAAGGATCAGCGCCGACCGCCGGGGTAAAATCGCCCGGGTCGTTCGCAGGCGGCTCCACCAGAGTGGCCCAAGACAGCTCCTCCGGGTAGCCGTGAAAATCCGGGTAAAGATCGCGCTCCTGGCGGGGGATGACGAGATCGTCCCGGGAATCGATCCCGGGAAAGGCCCTGTAGCTCTCGAACAGCTCGTCGGTCATGATGTCGAAGACCGAGATGTTCCTGACCGCGTAGTCGGTGCAGGTGTCGAAGTGGTGGCCGGTGGGCGCGCAGTCGCGTCCCTCGGGGGGGCATTCTGTCCACACTGCCACGGCCAGGTCGTTCCAGGTGGAGCCGGTGGCGTGGTGACCGAGGACCTGGCCCTCCTCGACGCGGTCGCCCCGCTCCAGGGGCTGGGCCAGGCCGACGTGGAAGATGATGACGTGAAAGGCAGGGTAGTCGTCCGGTTCGATCCAAAGCTGGCAGCCGCCGATGCCGCCGCCCCACTCGTCCATGACCTCGACAATGGTGCCGGTGACCGGGGCGACGATCTCGATGTCGGGCCACTGGAATTCGTCGGTCTCTTCCCGCGGGTGGAAATAGTGCTTCATCGACCGCTCGCACTCGAAATGGTCCGAATAGTCGTGGCCGGCAGAGGAACGGAACCGGGAAATCCTCTGAACATGCCGCAGATCAAGGTGATTGGTCTTGAGGAACTTGGGGACACCCTCGGTTTCGAAGTCCCAGAGGACCTGGCCGATGCCCCCGGCTTCCGGGTCGTCGTTCCCGGCGGAACCCTGGCGGGAGTCGTTTCCCCCTCCGCAGCCGGCGACCAGGAGGAAAAAGAACAGGAGCAGAGGCGACAGTCTGAACAGCTTCATGGGGAGCCCTCGGCAAGATGGTGTTGAGATTCCTTCAAGGGTGTCGGCAGGCGCCTGAACTCAGCGGTGCCGCCGTCTGCCAGAATGGCCACGACTTTGACACCTTCCCTCACTGGCCCTGTGAACATTCAAATAACACGCCACCCCCAGGAAACTCAGCCCGACTCCCCCTTCATCTCCAGCGCCATCCGGTATACCTCGTCCCCCGGCAGGCCATAGCGCTTTGCCACGTCCTTGACCGCTTGGCGGGGCTTCATCCCCCCGGCGAGCAGCTCCCGCAGCACGGAACGCACCTCGGACTCGTCGGCAGGCGGGGTTTCGGGCGCCCCAGCGACGACCAGAACGATCTCGCCCCGGGGCTTCTCTGCGGCGTAACGCTCGGCCAGTTCACCGAGGGATGCACGGGCAAGTTCCTCATGTAGCTTGGTCAGCTCCCGGGCGACGGCAGCCTCGCGCTCGGAGCCGAAAACGGAGGCGAGGTCGCGCAGGGTGACGGCGAGGCGATGGGGAGCCTCGTAGAAGACCAGGGTGCGCCTCTCGCCCTTCAGCTCTTCAATGCATCGCATGCGGGCCCCGGCCTTGGCCGGGAGGAAGTTTTCGAAGGCGAAGCGGTCGCTCGGCAGGCCGGAGAGAGACAGGGCGACCACCGCCGCAACAGGTCCGGGAATAGCGGTCACGGCAATCCCCTCGGCGCAACAGCGGCGCACCAGGTCGAAACCGGGATCGGCAACGAGGGGGGTGCCGGCGTCGGAGATCAGAGCGACGTCTTCACCGGCCTGAAGGCGTACAAGCAGCCGCTCCCCCTTCTGCCGCTCGTTGTGCTCGTGGAACGGGGTCAGGGGAGTGTCGATGCCGTAGTGACTGAAGAGCTTGCGACTGTGGCGGGTATCCTCGGCGGCGACCAGGCCGACCTCCTTGAGGATCCGCAGAGCGCGAAAGGTAAAGTCCTCGAGGTTGCCGATGGGGGTCGCGACGAGATAAAGGGTGCCGGGCATGAGAGTCCGTGATGGGAAAAAATCGTGATGCGTGACAAGTGACAGGGGAACAGGCCGGTTTTCCGCCCGGCCTTCAAACCTTAAGCTTACAGCTCCTCGAGTTCGCGAAGCCAGAGCTCGGCGCAGGCGTCGCTCGGCATGCGCCAGTCGCCCCGCGGGGAGAGGACCACGGAGCCGACTTTCGGCCCGTCGGGAAGACAGGAGCGCTTGAACTGCTGGGAGAAGAACCGGCGGTAGAAGGTCTTCAGCCAGCGCAGAATCTCCTCGGCGGGAAACTGGTCATCAAAGGCCTGGCAGGCGAGATAAAGAACCTTTTTCGGGGAGAACTGCAGGCGCACAACCTGGAACAGGAAGAAGTCGTGCAGCATGTAGGGGCCGATGTGGTCCTCGGTCACCTGGCCGATCTCCCCGTTCTCGTCGGGGGGAAGAAGCTCGGGGGAGACCGGGGTGGCGCCGACGTCGTGAAGGACAGCCCGGGCCTCGCCGGAGAATTCGGCGTCGGCGCACCAGTCGACGAGGTAGCGCACCAGGGTCTTGGGCACCCCGGCATTGACTGCATACATCGACATGTGGTCGCCGTTGTAGGTGCACCAGCCGAGGGCCAGTTCCGAGAGATCGCCTGTGCCGATCACCAGGCCGCTGAGCCGGTTGGCAAGATCCATGAGGATCTGGGTGCGCTCCCGGGCCTGGGAGTTCTCGTAGGTGATGTCGTGCACCGCCTCGTCGTGGCCGATGTCGGCGAAATGCCCCCGCACCGCCGCGTCGATGGAAATGATCTTCAGGGTCACGCCGAGCAGTTCGGCGAGTTTTTCGGCGTTGCCCCGGGTGCGCGTGGTGGTGCCGAAGCCGGGCATGGTGACAGCGACGATCCCCTTGCGGTCGAGACCGAGCCTGTCGAACGCCTTAACCGTTACGAGCAGCGCCAGGGTCGAATCAAGGCCGCCGGAAATGCCTATCACCACCCGCTCGCTGCCGGTGTGCTTGAGACGCTTGGCCAGGCCGGCGGTCTGGATGGCGAAGATCTCCCCGCACCGGCAGGCGCGCTCCTCGCAAAGCACGGGGACGAAGGGGGCGGCAGGCACCGGACGCAGCAGCTTGCCGGCGGCCGTTTCGCCAAGGGGGAAATCAACGATCCGACAGACTCCCGGGGCGCGGGAAGCGGCGAAGGTGTTGTTCTTCAGCCGCTCGTTGACGAGGCGTTCAATGTCAACATCAGCCACGGCAATCTCGGTTTCGAACCGAAACCGCTCGGTCTCCGCAAGGACGAAGCCGTTCTCGCCGATCAGGGAATGCCCCGAGTAGACAAGGTCGGTGCTCGATTCGCCGGGTCCGGCCGAAGCGTAAGCGTAGGCCGCCAGGCAGCGGCCCGACTGGGCCTGAACAAGGCTTCGCCGGTAGGCCTCTTTTCCGAGGATCTCCGGACTGGCCGAGGGGTTGAGCAGAAGAGTGGCCCCGCGCATCGCCATGGCGCCGCTGGGGGGGCTGACAGACCAGGCGTCTTCGCAGATCTCGATTCCCACGATGCAACTGGGCCGCCCGGCGGCCCGGAAAAGCAGATCGGCCCCGAAAGGGACCTCCTCCCCCCCGATCTCGAGGACGTCTGCGGTGCGGTCCCGTTCGGAGGAGAACCAGCGTTCCTCGTAGAACTCGCCGGTGTTGGGCAGAAAGGTCTTGGGCACCACGCCGACGATTCGCCCCCCGGCGAGAAAGGCGGCGCAGTTGAACAGGCGCCCCCCCTGGGCCAGGGGAGTGCCGGCGACCAGGGCGATCCCCAGTCGGGCGCTCTCGGCGGCGAGTTGCAGCAAGGCATCCCGGGCCCCCTCGAGGAGCCGGGCTTGATAGAAGAGGTCGCCGCAGGTGTAGCCGGTCACGCAGAGTTCAGGGCAGAGCAGCAAGGTGCAGCCCTGCCCTGCGACCTCGGCCATGGCCCGGGCGATCCGCTCGGCGTTGAAGGCCACATCGGCGACCCGCACCTCGGGGGAGGCGACAGCGACGCGCACCATGCCGAGGTCGGAAAGGTTTTTGGGGAGTACTGTCACGGGGTAGCCCTCCGCGGCGGCGCCCTGCGGAAGGGGCGCAAAAAGGTCTTAACATTGTAATGAGGGTGGCCACAAAAAGCAAACCGGAACGGCTTCAGGCCCCGAAGGCGTCCTCTATGTGCTCGATGGACGCCGCCCCGCCCTGTCCGGGGCGCACCGCCACCACGTCGAAGCGCGGTTGCAGCCCGCGGCCCTTGCCGGCGCCGAGATACCACTGGGCGGTGCGCAGTATCTGGCGCTGCTTGGCGGGGCCGACCGCCTCCTGAGGGGAGCCGAAGGCATCGCTGCTGCGGGTCTTGACCTCCACGAACACAAGGGTCTTTCCCAGCCGGGCGACAATGTCGATCTCCCCCACCGGGGTGCGCATGTTGCGATCGAGGATCTTCATCCCCTTCCGGCGCAGGAAACGGGATGCCTGCTCCTCGCCCCAGCGCCCAAGGCTCAGCCGCTCCTCGGTCACGGCCCCTCCACGTGTTCCCTGACCCCGCCGAAAGTGCGGCGGTGCTGGGGGCAGGGACCCAGCCGGGCAATGGCCTCCATGTGTCGGGCGCTGCCGTATCCCTTGTGGCCGGCAAACCCGTAGCCGGGATAAAGACGATCGTAGCCGACCATGATCCGGTCCCTCACCACCTTGGCGATGACCGAGGCGGCCGCCACGGAGAGAGAGCGCGAATCCCCCTTCTTGAGGGTCTTCTGCGGCAGGGGCATCGGCACCGGGGTGATGCCATCGATCAGGAGGTAGTCGGGTGAAACACCCATGCGCTCCACCGCCCGCACCATCCCCCGCAGGGTCGCCTGAAGGATGTTGATCCGGTCGATCTCGGCCGCTGAAATGCACCCGATCCCGACCGCCACTGCCTGGGAGCGGATAAGGGGGAAGAGCCTCTCACGGGTCTTTGCGGAGAGTTTTTTGGAATCGTTCAGCCCGGGAAGATCGAAGGTATCGGGAAGAATGACCGCGGCGGCAACCACGGGCCCGGCCAGGGGCCCGCGACCCGCCTCGTCCACCCCGGCCACCTGCCCGTAGCCGGAACGATGCGCTTCCCTCTCGAAATGAAGAGGGGAGAGCTCGGGGGCGGGAAACAATGACAGGGTCAAGGCTGTCCTCCCGTCGGCCGTCGGAACTTGTCCAGACGGCCTAGAAACGGAAAAAGCCCCGGCACAGGGCCGGGGCTTTTTTCGACAACAGATACTTTAGATCAGGCGCTTTTCGCGAATCCGAGCGGCCTTGCCCTGCAGGTTCCGCAGGTAGTACAGCTTGGCCCGGCGGACCCGGCCCACGGTCAGCACGTCGATCTTTTCGACAGCGGGGGAGTGAAGGGAGAAGATCCTCTCCACGCCGAAACCGCTGGAGATCTTGCGAACGGTGAAGGTCGAGCCGATGCCCCGGTTCACCCTTTTGATGCAGACACCCTGAAAAAGCTGGATGCGCTGCTTGTCGCCTTCGACAATCTTGACGTGCACCTTCAGGGTGTCCCCGGCCTTAAAGGGCGGGATATTCTTTTTAATCTGTTCCTTGTCCAGGCGATCGATGATGTTCATGTCATCCTCCTCTATTCCGATCCATCTTTTGGTTTTTTTGAGGTCCCGATGTCCGAGCGTCAACGCAGCCCCGGCGGGGACGACGTTCCGCTAATTCCTATAGTCACTTCCGTCCGACCAGCCGGTCCAGGATGATCGCCGCAGCGGCCCTCACCGGAAGGTGGTTGTAATCTCCGCACCCCCGTATGGGGCTCAAAACCGACCAGCCCCGCTCGAACAGCTCGGGCGCCAGCCCCCACCCGGTGCCGAAAACCAGCAACAGCGGGTCCCGTGATGCCAGCTCACGGCAACGATCGAAGGACATTCCGTCGCTGCGCGATGCACCGGTCAGAACCGGACGCGCAGATTGTCCCGAAACGGATTCCCAGTCCCGAATGGCCTCATCCAGGGAGGCAACCGTCTCCACCAAGGCCAGGGCCTCGCGGCGATCGGGGTTGTATGACGCCCCGAACCCCTCGCGCCAATGCCCAAGCAGTCGTTCCGTCAGGGCCCGCTGTTCGGCGACCGGCGTCACCACGTATACCCGCTTCGCGCCGTAAGTGCGGGCGGTACGAGCAATGTCGTGCAGATCGAGATTGGTGACCGCCGTCGTCACTCGGTCCCCCCGGCGGTCAAGGACCGGGGAGTGTACTAGCGCCACCGCAAGGGAAGGCTGATTCACGACTCGCCCTGCGTCTGTTCCCGCCGCAACGCCTTGAGAATCTCCCGGTCCGCCTCGGAGAGAGGCGCGGCGTCAAGCAACTCCGGCCGCCGTTGCAGTGTGCGCCTCAACTGTTCTCGGCGCCTCCAGCGAGCAATCTCCCCGTGATTTCCGGAAAGAAGTACGTCCGGCACCCGCCGCCCATTGAACTCCACGGGCCGCGTGTAGTGAGGATGTTCCAAAAGTCCGTCGGAGAAGGAATCGGCCTCCGCGCTGCAGCAACCGCCCAGCACCCCCGGAACCAACCGGGCCACGGCGTCGATCACCACCATCGCTGGCAGTTCGCCTCCGGTCAGGACGAAATCTCCGATAGAGTATTCGGCATCGACCAGATCGCGAACGCGCTCGTCGAACCCTTCGTACCTGCCGCATACCAGTATCAGCGACGACACCCCCGAAAGGGCAACGGCATCGCGCTGGCGGAACGGCATCCCCTGAGGGGTCATGAGGAGAGTCTTGGCCTCGGGCCGACTCCGCTTCAAATCCCCCAGAGCCCTGGTCACCGGTTCGGGCTTAATGACCATCCCGTCGCCGCCGCCATAGGGAGCGTCGTCGGTAACCTGGTGGCGCCCCTCGGCCCACTCCCGCAGGTTGTGGGCTTCGACCTGAATCAACCCCTTCTCGACCGCTTTTCCGAGAATGCTCCCGGAAAAGGGAGACTCGAACATGGCGGGGAAAAGAGTCAGAACATCAAACTTCATCGGACTCCGTAACCAGGCCCTCGGGAAGATCGACCAGCATCCTCCGCCCCTCCTGATCGACCTCGATCACAAACTTTTCAACCGCCGGAATGAGGACCTCACCGAACCGGCCCCGAACGACGTATATATCGTGGGCGGCGGTGGTAAGCAGATCCTCGAGGATGCCGAGGTCTCCGAAGGTTCGATCGTGAACCTTCACCCCCCGCAACTCCCGCCAGTAATGTTCCCCCTCCGGCAGCTCCTCCAGGTCCTGAAAGTCCATCAGAACCTCGAAGCCGACAAGAGGCTGGACGGCATTGATGTCCTCCATACCCTTCAGGCGAAGAAGAATCATCTTTTTGTGGAACACGGCCCGAACCGGAGCATGGCAAATCAAGCCCTCCCCGGGGAGGTCGAAAAAGACTTGCCGGGCCTGGAGCAGCGACCCCGAACCGTCGGTAAGGGGGCGAACCTTGAGATCACCCCGCAGGCCGTGCGTTCCGCTTACCACGCCGACGGCAAACCGTTCGCCATCTTCAGGGCGCATCACTCCATGATCTGAAGCGTGGCGCGCTTATCTTCCCTGGTCGCCTTGGCATTGAGGAGGGTCCGCATGGCCTTGGCGGTGCGCCCTTGCTTGCCGATGATCCGGCCCATGTCCTCCGGAGCCGCCGCAAGCTTGATGAGGGTGCTGCCATCCTCCTCCTGCTCTTCGGAGATGGTCACCTCCTCGGGCTTTTCCACCAGGGATTTGGCGATGAATTCGATGAGTTCTTTCATGGAGTCCGTCCTTCGGAGACAGGGAGGGCCGCCCCTGCTAGCGGGTTGGAATTAAGCCCCTTCGGGCTGCTTGAATTTTGCCCACACCCCTTGCTTGCGCAGCAGTTGCCGCACCGTGTCGGTGGGCTGGGCCCCCTTCTTCAGCCACTCAAGAGCCCGATCCTCTTTCAAAGTAACAGTGGGGGGGTCCTGTTTCGGGTCGTATTGCCCGAGGTTTTCGATGAAGCGGCCGTCGCGCGGAAAGCGTTCGTCGGCAACCACAACCTGGTAAAAGGGCTTTTTCTTGGCGCCGCCGCGGGCCAGCCTGATTTTTACTGACATGTACTTTTCCTCCCGGGTGTTTCTGAACGTTTTTACGTTATCGGATTGGGTCTATCATGCCAAAGCTTAGCACACTTCAAAGGGTGTGCCCTGCCGGCAACCGCCGGCCCGCCAGGCGTCTCTAAAAAGGCGGCATACCGCCACGCCCCAGCATGCCCTTGAGCCCCTTGGGTCCCATCTGCTGGAGCTTTTTCATCATTTTCTGCGCTTCGGTAAAACGTTTGAGCAATTGGTTGATATCCTGAACCGTGGTGCCGCTCCCCTTGGCGATGCGCATCCGCCGGGAACCGTTGAGAATTCGGTGGTTGCGGCGCTCGGCGGCGGTCATGGAGTTGATGATCGCCTCGACCTTCTTCAACTCTTTGTCGGGCAGTTGCATGCCCTTGGCCTGCTTGAGCGCCTTGCCGGCCCCGGGAATCATCTTGAGCAGCGATTCCATGGACCCCATTTTCTTGATCGACTGGAGTTGGTCGCGAAAGGTTTCCAGGGTAAAGCCCTCCTTGCGGAGGCGCTTCTCCATGTCGGCGGCCTGCTCCTGATCGATGACGGCCTCGGCCTTCTCGATCAGGGAGAGAACGTCCCCCATGCCGAGAATGCGCTGCGCCATGCGATCGGGATGGAAGACCTCCAGGGCGTCCATCTTCTCGCCGAGTCCGACCAGCTTGATCGGCTTGCCGGTCACGGCGCGAATTGAAAGGGACGCGCCGCCCCGGGCGTCACCGTCAAGCTTGGTGAGGATCACCCCGGTGATGTCGATCCGCTCGTCGAAGCTTTGCGCCACGTTCACGGCGTCCTGGCCGGTCATGGCGTCGGCGACGAAGAGGATCTCCCGCGGCTCGAGGTCGGCCTTGATCCGCGCCAGCTCTCCCATGAGTTCGTCGTCGATGTGAAGACGCCCGGCGGTATCGAGGATGAGCGTGTCGTAACCGTTCAGTTCGGCGAAGTCGCGCGCCTGCCGGCAGATCTCGACCGGATCCTGCCCCGGCTGGGAATCGAAGACCGGTATGTCGAGCTGGCGCCCGACCGTCTTGAGCTGCTCGATGGCCGCAGGCCGGTAGACGTCTGCAGGAACCAGCAGGGGGGTTCGCTTCTCCCTGCGCATGCGCAGGGCCAGCTTGCCGCAGGTCGTGGTCTTGCCGGCCCCCTGCAGGCCGCACAGCATGACCGGAACGGGGGGGCGGGCAGCGAGGTCGAGGCTGTTGTCCGTCCCCTCGCCCATGAGACGTCCGAGTTCATCGCGGACGATCTTGATGACCTGCTGGGCCGGGGTAAGGCTCTTGAGGACATCCTGCCCGACCGCCCGCTCGCGAACGGCGGCGACGAAGTCCTTGACCACCCGAAAGTTAACATCGGCCTCGAGGAGCACCAGCCGGACCTCGCGGAGGGCCGCCTTGATGTTGTCCTCGGAAAGGCTACCCTGGCCGCGCAGCTTCTTAAAGACCGAATCGAATTTTTCCGTCAGATTATCAAACATATGCCGCTAAAGCGCACCTATCCCAATAGTCGCAAAGTACGGACTATAGTGAAGGGGTCTACCTTTGTCAAGGAAAAAGCCTACCTCTGCGGACAGGGTCAAGCCGGGCCGAACCCCTCCCCCTCCCGGCGGAAATAATCGGCCTGGCCGATCCCTTCGCGGGTCAGGACCTCCTCGACCCGCCGCCGGTCTTCCGATGCGAACCGGATGGCCAGGCCACAGTCGGAGGAGAGTTGGCGCGGCACGGGAATGAGCAGGATCTCGACCCGGGCCAGCTTGAGGGCCTTTTCGGCCTTCATCACCCGGTGGATGGAATTGAATATGGCGACGATGTCGTGTTCCTGGACCATGGACCTCTCCACCTTGCGGGCGCGCATGATGCCACGTTTGCCCCCACCGCACAAGCCCCAAAAGACAAGCAGACATTGCAAAACCCGACAATTTTAGTATTATTTTGAATATTTTACCAGCTTCGCCCTTCCCCCTCAACGGCAACGGAGTGACCTATCCCATCCCTGCTGAAGATGAATCGATTGCGTTTCGCCACGTCCCTGCCGATCCGGGAAAGAATCCTGGACCGCCCACGCCCCCTTTTCTGCCTGCTGTTGTTGAGCGCCCTGCTCTTCGCGGGAGAAGGGGTTCTCGCTGCGGACGAGACGATGGTGCATCCTGCCGGGCACGGAACGACTGTCCCTTCATCCAACGCCCGGCACCAGGACGGAACCGGGGACGACGAACCCCATGTCCACGTCCACCCCGTGGCCGCCCCCGAGCAGGCAGGGGAAGTCGGACTGGAGGAGAGGCTGGGGGAGTTCATCCCCATGGACCTTCCCTTCCTTGACGAACAGGGCCGGGAGATCTCCCTGAAGGAGCTGATCACCGTCCCGACCATCATCGCCCCGGTCTACTACAAGTGCCCCAACGTCTGCACCTTCCTGCAAGGGGGACTGGCCCGGGTGCTGAACCAGGTGAAGCGAACCCCGGGCGAAGACTTCCGGATCATCTCGGTCAGCTTCGACGAGACCGAAACCCCCGAACTGGCCCGCAAGAGCAAAGCCATCTACATGGAAGCCATGGAGGGCCGTTTTCCGGAGGACGCATGGCGCTTCCTGACCGGGAGCCCCGAGAACATCCGCCTCCTGACCGAGGCCGCGGGGTACAGGTTCATGCGCCAGGGAGCGGACTTCCTTCATCCCGTGGCGATCTTCGTGGTCAGCGAAGAAGGAAAGATCGTTCGCTACCTCCACGGGACCCGCTACCTGCCCATGGATTTGACTCTCGCCTTGATCGAGGCCTCCGAGGGGCGGGTCGGCACGACGATCCGCAAGGTGGTCAGCTTCTGTTTCAGCTACGACCCCGAGAACAAGACCTACGTCTTCAACCTGATGCGGGTTTCCGCCACGGTGGTCATGGCCACCGCCGGGACCCTGCTGGGCTTCCTGCTGCTCACGGGTCGCAGGAAAAAGGACACCTGATATCGCCATGGCAGATTCTCTTCCCACGACCCCGGTTGCCGATCGGGGCTTTCTGGAAAACCGCGGCGGACCCAGCGGCCCGATGGCGTGGATTTTCTCCACCGACCACAAGCGCATCGGGCTTCTCTACCTCTACGCCATCGTCGCTTTCTTCATCATCGGGGTAATCCTCGGCCTCCTCATCCGCCTGGAGCTATTCTCCCCCGGCGTCGATATCGTCAGAGCCCAGACCTACAACGCCCTGTTCACCCTGCACGGGGTGATCATGATCTTCCTCTTCATCATCCCCGGCATCCCGGCGGCCTTCGGCAACCTGATGCTGCCGATCCAGATCGGCGCCCGGGACGTGGCCTTCCCCCGTCTCAATCTTTTCTCCTGGTGGCTCTACATCAGCGGAGCGGCCCTGGCCGTGATCTCCCTCTTTACCGGCGGCGGCCCTCCGGACACGGGATGGACCTTCTACGTCCCCTTCAGCACCCAGACCGCCACAAACGTCTCCCTGGCGGTCTTCGCCGTCTTCATCCTCGGCTTCTCCTCGATCCTCACCGGCCTCAACTTCGTGGTCACGGTCCACCGCCTGAGAGCCGAAGGGATGACCTGGGGGCGGCTGCCCCTCTTCATCTGGTCGCTGTACGCCACCGCCTGGGTGCAGATCCTGGCCACCCCCATCCTCGGCATCACCATGGTGCTGATCCTGGCCGAACGCCTCCTCGGCACCGGCCTGTTCGACCCGGCCCGGGGCGGCGACCCGGTCATGTACCAGCACCTGTTCTGGATCTACTCTCACCCGGCGGTCTACATCATGGTCCTGCCCGGCATGGGGGTCATCTCGGACATCATCCCGGTCTTCTCCCGAAAGCCGGCCTTCGGCTACAAGGCGATCGCCGTCTCCAGCATCGCCATCGCCGCCGCCGGCTCCCTCGTCTGGGGGCACCATATGTTCACCAGCGGCATGAGCGACACCGCGGTTCTGATCTTCTCCCTGCTCACCTTCGTGGTCGCCATCCCCTCGGCGATCAAGGTCTTCAACTGGGTCGCCACCCTCTACAAGGGCTCCATCACCCTCGACCCGCCCCTGCTCTTCGCCCTTTCCTTCATCCTGCTTTTCGCCATCGGCGGCCTGACCGGCCTGATCCTCGGCGCCGCCGCCACCGATGTCCACGTCCATGACACTTACTTCGTGGTCGGCCACTTTCACTACGTCATGTTCGGGGGGACCGGCTTCGCCTTCTTCGCCGCCCTGCACTACTGGCTGCCCAAGGTCTACGGACGCATGTACAACAAGCGGGTCGCCACGGTCTCCTGGGGCCTGATGTTCGTCGGCTTCAACGTCCTTTACCTGTCGATGAAGATTGTCGGGATCAAGGGGATGCCCCGGCGCTACTACGACTACCTGCCCGAGTACACCAGTCTTAACCAGTTGGCCACGGTCGGCTCCTGGATTCTCGCCGTGGGCCTGGCGGTCATGTTCGTGAACCTGTTCCGCGGCGTTTTCCGCGGTGCCCCCGCAGGCCCCAACCCCTGGGGCGGAGCGACCCTGGAATGGACCGTGCCGTCGCCGCCCCCGAAGGAGAATTTCGAGAAGGACCCGACCGTCACCCACGGCCCCTACGACTTCAAGGGAGCGGGGCTGCTGTGAGCGAGGAAATGCACAAGGACTACGCCGGCGCCAAACTGGGAATGTGGCTTTTCCTGTTCACCGAGTTGATGCTGTTCGGCGGGTTGTTCATCCTCTACGCGGTCTACCTGCAGCGCTACCCGGCCGCGTTCGTTCAGGCCAGCAGGGAACTCAGTCTTCCCTTCGGAACGGCCAA
>NZ_PKUB01000056.1:0-305 GCF_002868845.1 Desulfuromonas sp. | reverse complement strand
TTCTGAGCGCGACGGTGGTCTCGGCAGCCGTTTTCCTGATCAACAAGTACTTCGAGTGGAGCGCCAAGATCGCCCACGGCACCTATCCCGGTTCCGAACACCTCAAAGGCATGCCGCCGGGACAGGACGTCTTTTTCAACCTCTACTACATCACCACGGGCCTGCACGGCTTGCACGTGATCATCGGAGCGGCCCTGCTGGTCTGGGTCCTGCTCGGGGTCAAGTCCGGCAAGATCGGGCCGGCAGACAATGTCGCACTGGAGAACTCCGGACTCTACTGGCACCTCGTCGACCTGGTATGGATC
>NZ_PKUB01000055.1 GCF_002868845.1 Desulfuromonas sp. | reverse complement strand
CAAGAAGAAGGTGCTGACCCTCGGCGCCGCCTACCAGTACGAGTCGGACGTGGCCTTCGCCGGCACCGACCCCAAGGACCTCAACGCCTGGACCGCCGACCTCTTCTTCGAGTACCCCCTGGAGGAGGTGGGGACCTTCACCGTCTCCAGCGCCTACGTCGACTACGACATGGACGATGCCTACAAGGCCGGCAGCACCGGTCCCAACGCCTCGGAGAAGAACGGCTCCTACGTCAAGGCCGGCTACCTCCTGCCCAACCTGCCCCTGCAGTTCTTCGCCCGCTACGAGGACTGGTCCTTCGCCAAGCTGAACGACATCGATGCCCAGGAACTGACCTGGTTGGCCGGCGGCTTCAACTACTACATCAAGGACCAGAACCTGAAACTCACGGTGGAGTTCAGCAACACCGACTACGACAAGGAAGAGGCCGACCTGGAGGACTTCAGCCAGGCCGTGGCCCAGATGCAGCTGATCTTCTAGCGATTTGACAAAAGGACTGACATCATGAAAAAGCAACTGTTCATCCTGACGGCCGTTCTTTCCCTGGCTCTCGGCGGCGTCGCCGCCGCCGGGCAGTTCGAGGGGGAGGTGGTCAAGGTCAAAGGGAAAAAGGTGACGATCGAGATCGTCAAGGGCAAGGCTTCCAAGATCGAGGTCGGCTCGATGGTGACCCTCGAGGTCGAGGCTCCCGCCGAGGCCCCCGAGGCCGGCATGGACATGCTCCAGGGCTGTTAACACCGTTGCACCCTGTTGCCCCCCCCTTGCGGCGCAAGCCGCGGGGGGCAACAGCAATTAGCCGCAAGGCGCGGGCCTTGCGAGAGTGCGACCCCTTTCCGTGGCAGGAGTTCAGCAAGACCGTGACGGTGAGCGAATAAGGACAGCTCCCACGTTTCCTGAAAAAGATGTCCCACGGCGGGCGGGGCCCAAGGGCCCTGCCCGCCGATTTTTTTGTGCCGACATGACGGTTGTGGTAGAATGGCCATTCTGAGCGGTTTCGTATTCTCACTGTCGTTACCACCGTCCCTGGGCCTTGTGCCGGTTTTTTGCATGATTCGTTCTGTCTCCATCAGTGCTCTCCTTTGGCTTCTCGTGCTTTTGCTTCTTGCCGGCTGCACCCGGGACATCGGCGATGCTTCCACCTGCCTTTCCTGCCACGAGGGGATCGAAGCGGCTTCGGCCACCCACACCGACTGCGTCTCCTGCCACGGCGGAGATCCGCAGGCGACGGAGAAGGCGGCCTCCCACCGCGCCATGCTCGGCCCGAAGAACCCCTCCGATCCCCGTTTCTGGGAGCGGAGCTGCGGCCGCTGCCACCCCTACCAGCTCGGCCGGGTCCGCGCCGCCCTGATGACCACCAACACGGGGATTATCAAGAACATCCAAGAGACCTGGGAGGGTGAGGACGGCCGGCTCTACGGGACGCAGGGCGCCCAGGTGCACGACGCCGCCGGCAATCCCCTATCCCTCCAGCCGGTTGCCGGGCTGGACAACCTGGCCGGGGAGTTGTACCGCAAGTTCTGCTCATTGTGCCACGTGGCCGGGGAGGCCAACCAGGTCTGGAAAGGCAGCCACGGCTCCGGCTGCGCGGCTTGCCACTTCCCCTACGCCGACAACGCCACCTATGCCGGCGGGGACCCCACGGTGCATGGCAAGTGGCCCTACTCCGAGGACCACCGCCTCGCCCCCCTGCCCGACAACCGGGTCTGCTCCCGCTGCCACAACCGCAGCGGCCGCATCGCCCTCTCCTACGAGGGGCTCAACGACNCGACGGCAACAACGGTCTCGTCCCGACCCGGGACGGGCTTCCCGGTCCGACCATCATCAGCGGGGCCCGCAACGCCACGAGCATCCGCCCCGACATCCATCATGCAAAGGGGATGGAGTGCATTGACTGCCACACCTCCAGGGACGTCATGGGGGACGGCTACGCTTACGAGAACCTTTACGAGCAAGTGGAGGTCGGCTGCGAGGACTGCCACGGCAGCCCCACGGAGAGGCCCCGGGCCCGTGAGATCGTGCGGGAGAACGAGGAGCCGGTGCGGGAGTCGCGCGGCTACAAGGCCCCGGTGCGCCCCGGCATGACGATGGTCCTCACCTCAAAGGGCCGACCCTACAGCAACGTCGCCCTCGAGGAGGGCAAGGTGATCCTCTACGGCAAGCGCGACGGCAGGCGCCACGAGAGCAAGGTCATCACCGGAACAGCCGAGCACATGATCGCCGGTCACGGACGCCTGGAGTGCCACTCCTGCCACTCGCGCACCGTGGTCCAGTGCTACGGCTGCCACACCGAATACGACCAGGGGCAGCTGGGGATGGACTTCGTCAAGGGGAAGAAGACTCCCGGGCGCTTCAGCGAGACCGAAGACTACCGCACCCTCTACCCCTTCCCCCTGGCCCTCGATCAGCGGGGGCGGATCTCCCCTGTCACCCCGGGCTGTCAGACTTTCGTCACCGTTCGGGATGCCGGCGGAAGGGTTACCGCCGAGGAATACGTCACCGAGTTCAAGGGGAAGAGGCAGCTGCGCTTCGCCCCCTTCTACGGCCACAACACCGGGACCCGGGCGGTCGGCTGCGGCGAGTGCCACGGCAACCCGGCCTTTCTCGGCTTCGGCCAGCACGTGGTGGAGGAGGGGACGATCGAGGCGACCCTCCTTTGCGAGCGCTCCGATGAGAAGCCCCTCGACGGCTACCTCTCCCTGAGCCAGGGCCGGGTGCGGGCCTTTTCCGCCATCACCCGGGAGGGTTCCCGGCCCCTGAACGGCTCCGAGGTGAAGCGGGTGTGGGCGGTCAACCAGTGCCTCGTCTGCCACGCCGACCCCAAAGACCCCATCTATCAGAAACCATTGGACTATGAGCGACTCGATGCGTGCCTTAATCATTCTGCTGCTGCTCGCCCTTAGCCCCCTGGCGGCCGGAGCGCAGGAGGACTGCGGCGCCTGCCACCGGGATGCGGTCCAGGGCGTTCACCGGGGGCTGGAGTGCTCCGCCTGCCACGGCGCGGGGGGGGAGATCGCCCGTCCTTCTTCGGCCGCGGGGGGAGCGCCGGGCTGCGTCTCCTGCCACGAGGGATTCGATGCCATGTTTCACGGGCCGATGGCGACCCGGGAGGTCGAGCGGCGCTTTGTGGCCCAGACCTACGGCCGTCACGACCCGGGGTTTTTCGATAACAATTGCTCCGGCTGCCATGTCAGCGATTGCCTCGACTGCCACGGCGAGAAAGGCCACGAGATCGCCCGGCCCACAGGCGAGGCCTGCCTCTCCTGTCACAAGGGGTACTTCGTCGGGTGGGACTATTTCGGCCGGGCCCCCCGCGAAGACCACCAGCGTTATCAGCGCGGGCCCCAGGCCCAGGGCGAGAACTACCTCAAGATGCGCCCCGACCTCCACGCCGAGATCGGCCTGCAGTGCGGAGAATGCCACTCCATGGCCAGCCTGGCGGCGGGGGAGAAGGCCTCGAAAGGGTGCGCCGACTGCCACCGCCCCGACGACGGGGTCATCGAGCACCGTATCGACGCGCACCGGGACAAGCTTGAGTGCTACGCCTGCCACTCGGCCTGGGCGGCCCAGGAGTACGGAACATTCTTCCTCCGTCTCGGCGACGCCGAGGCGCGCAGGCATTTTCGCCTGCGCCAGGACCCGGAGAGCGAATACGTCCGGAGCGCATATCTGAAAAGGCAGGACGCCCCGCCCCTCGGCCTCAACGGAGCCGGCCGGGTCAGCCCCGTCCGTCCCCAGTTCATCGCCTTTCAGAGCGATCTCCGGGAAGACGCCCCCGAGGCGGGGGAAAACCGGCTGCTGGCCGCCCGCTGGAAGGCCTTCTTCCCCCACACGGTGCGCAGCGGGACGGTGATGTGCGAGGGCTGTCACGAGGACGGTCGGCGCTTTCTGCTGGAGAAGGAGGAGGACCGGATCTACGGCCTGCGCCGTGACGGGCTCGATCTCGACTCCTTCTGGAGCCAGAAGGGGCAACAGGTGGAGGGAGGGGGCTTTCTTTCCGCCGAAAGATTTGCGACAATGCGCGAAAGGGGCGAGGCCTATTCACGGGCCTACGTGGAGAAATGGAAAAGACTGATCGATCGCGTCGCCGATTCCTCAAGGGACTAGCCTTCGGAGCGGCCTGCAGCCTGGTCCTCTGGAAGTTCCTGGTCCCCGGGCCGAAGGCGCGCAAAAAAACGCTGCTCCAGGTAAAAAAGGCGGAACTGCCCGCCGAAGGGGCCCTCGTCTACCGCGAGTCGCGGGTGGCCATCGTCCACTCCGGGGAGGAGGTCTACGCCCTCAGCCTGGTCTGCACCCACCTCGGCTGCACCGTGAACGTCACCCCCGACCGGATCGTCTGCCCCTGCCACGGCAGCGTTTTCGACCGCCAGGGCCGGGTCCTGAAAGGGCCCGCCCCCAGCCCTCTCGAGCGCCTGGAGGTCCGGGACGAGGGGGGCACGCTGGTGGTCCTGACCTAGAACGCAAACCGACAGCAGGCAACTGATTCGAAACGAGGTCCCCTTGTTCCAGGAATTCGTCGAACATCTCTTCCCCCGGGTCGTCCTGAAGCGCAACCTGCGCATCGGCTACACCTTCTGCCTCGGGGGGCTGGCTTTCACCTGCCTCCTCGCCCTGGCCCTGACCGGGTTTCTGCTCCTCTTCTACTACCGCCCCTCGCCCGAGGGCGCCTTCGAGTCGATCCTCTACCTGGAGGGCTCGGTGCCGGGGGGGCGCTACGTCCGTTCCCTGCACCGCCTCGCTTCCCATGGCTACCTGATCATGATCTTCCTGCACACCCTGCGGGTCGTCTGGACCGGGGCCTACCGGCGGCCGCGGGAGCTGAACTGGGTGATCGGTTTTCTGATCCTCTGCCTCTCCCTCTTCGCCGGATATACGGGGTACCTGCTGCCGATGGATCAGCTGGCCCTTTGGGCGACCCAGACCGGGATGCAGCTGATCGCCTCGGTGCCGGGCGGTGAACTGGTGCGCAGTTTTCTCGTCCCCGACGCGGTCGGGCAGCCCCTCTCCCTGATCCGTTTCTACGCCCTGCACGTCGTCGTGCTGCCGGTCGCGGTGCTGCTGTTGTCCTTTCTGCACTTCTACCGTATCCGCAAGGACAAGGGGGCCCTGCCGTACCTATGAGACCTGAGGAATACGTCAAGAGTTCGCCGTACTTCTTTCGCCGCATCAAGCTGGCCCTTGTTCTGGTCGTTGCGGCCCTGCTGGGCCTGGCCGCCCTCTTTCCCGCGCCCCTGCAGGTGCCCGCCGACATCTCCCGGGTGCCCAACCCTTCCAAGTCGGCCTGGTTCCTTCTCTGGATGCAGGAACTCGTCAGCTACAGCGGCACCCTGATTTACCTGATCCTGGCCCTGGGACTTTTCTTCTTCCTGCTGCCCTTTCTGCCGGGGACCGAAGCCAGCACCAGGGCCCGCTGGTTCCCGCGGGACCAGATGGCGGTGAACCTGCTGACCCTGGCCGCCTTTGTCGCTATCGTCCTCCTGACCGGCGTCGCTCTCTTCTTCCGGGGTGAAAATTGGGCCTTCGTTCTGCCTTTTTAGGACTGCTCTTCCTCTGGGCTCTGACCGGGGTCGGATGGGCGTCCTCCGGGGAGAACCGCTGCCTCGAGTGCCACCGGTCCCACCACCCGGAGGGGGGGGCGTGCGTCGAGTGCCACCGGGGCAACCCCCGCACCGACCGGCCGGAGATCGCCCACCACGAGCTGATCGAGGGGCGTTTCGCCCATTACACTCTGGAGGGAAGCCCGGTCTCGGAGCGGGGAACAAAGCGGATCGAGACGGCCGCCTGCCGTCGTTGCCATGCGACGGGAGGGAAGGGGAACCGGCTCGCCGTCAGCCTCGACCGGGCCCCGCAGACATCGCGGCCGCAGGAACTGCTGGAGGCCATCCGGCACCCGGTTCTCTTCATGCCCGATTTCCGCTTTTCCGAGGTGCAGGCCGTCGAGATGGTCAACGCCATCCTCCTCGGGGCGGCGAAGGCACCGGCCGCCGTGGAAGAGACCCCGGTGGTGGTTCATTTCGAAGACCGGGGACGGCGGAAGGACAATCCCTTCGTCAAGCACTGCGGCGGCTGTCATCGGGGGCTGACCGAGGGGCAGGGGGGGCTGGGGCAGGGCGAGGTCGGCCCGAACCTGTCGGGCCTGTTTTCCGAGTTTTATCCGAAAACGTTCCGGGACGGGGAGCGCTGGACGGTGGACGGGCTGAAGAAGTGGCTTAAGAACCCCCGGGAGATCAGACCGTTGGCGACCATGGCGCCGGTGGCCCTGAAGGAGGAGGAACTCTCCCAGTTGCTCGGGGTGTTTGGTGAAGAGGCGGAACGACCGGCCCCCTAGCGGGTCAGCTTCCGGATGGTATCCCCGTGCCGGGGATAGCGCCGGAGCAGCGCCTCGCGCTCCCCCATTTCGAAGTCGGCGAAATCGAACCCCGGGGCCACAGTGCAGCCGACCAGCGCATACGAGTCCGGCTCGTTCAGGGTCGCGCCGAACCAGCACCCCGCCTTGACGACCGCCTGCAGCGCCTGGCACTTTTCCGGGTCCGCGCCGAGGCGGATCTTCCCGTAAATCCCCTCCGGCTCGATGACGTGGAGGGTCAAAGAAGAGCCCCGGTAGAAGTGCCACAGCTCGTCGGATCTGATCCGGTGCAGGGCGGAAAAGTCCCCGTCGGCCAACAGGAAGTAGATGGCCGTGGAGAAGGGGCGCGGTTCGCCGTAGCGCTCCGGCAGGCCCCGGGAGGGAATCGCTTCTTCGGAGCGGTAGGTTTCACGGAAACATCCTCCTTCGGGATGTCTTTCCAGGCCGAGTTTCTCGATCCAGTATCGCGCCTCGGGGTTCATGTTTTTCCTTTCGGCAGTGCCGTCATGTTAAAAGCGTCGCAGTCAATCGCCTTGGAACGGTCCCTCCTTCGCCCTCCACAATCCTGACTGTCCCGGAATTAAAATATCATTGTGTTGGCAAAGAAGATTTAATTCGAGTACCATTTATACATCAATCGCTCAATTGTCCAATGAGAAAGATCGACCGAAAGAATTCGTTACGAAAGATCCAGGGTCGGAAGGGGGAAAAGAAATGAAAAGCTTCTGCAGGCTGTTTGTCCCGTTGATCCTTCTCGCAACCCTCTCGGCCTGTGCAGGCCCCGTCCAGCAGCCCGTCCCCCTGGCGCCCGATCCGGCGGCTTACCTGCAGGGGGTCGAAGATTTTCGCGCTGCCAAGGACGCCTATTTCAAAACGGGCAGCTCACCGCTGCCTTATGCCGCCCGGAAAAACTTTACCGGGCTGAACTATTTCCCGATCGACCAGGCCCAGCGCATCGTCGGGAGCCTGGAGAGATACCCGAAACCCAAATTGCGCGCCCCGGGAGATGCCTCTACGGGCACGGTCACCATGAATGCCGTCGGCCAGTTCCGTTTCGACCTGGATGGGCAGGCTCTGGAGGTGGAAGTCTGGCAACCGGCGGGCGACCCGGCCCTCATGGTCCTGTTCAAGGATGCGAGCAACGGCGTCGAAACCTACGAGGCGGGCCGTTACATCGAGCTGGATGCAACTGAAAACGGTCTTTATGTGCTCGATTTCAACCGGGCCTACAATCCCTTTTGCCACTACAGCGACAAACATCTTTGCCCGTTTCCCCCTTCGCAGAACATGCTTAAAATGCGCATACACGCGGGGGAGAAAAAATACGGGCATCATTGACCCCCAGTTGAGGGGGATTCCATTCGGCAGGGCGCGGCAGGGGCATTGACCTTGCCGGATCGCCCTGTCATTTGCACTGCGAGGAGGTTATGAAAAAGGGAACCAGGAAACAAACCGGGCCGGCGCCCACGCCCCAGGGGCGTCCGTGGGCGGCATGGGCCCTCAATGTCGTCCTCTACCTGATCAACTTTCTACTGATCGCATTCATCTGGGCGAGGTCCACGCCCCGCGAGGGAGGGGTGGTGCGCCTGGCGATCTGCTGGATCATTGCCTACATCCTCACCCGCGTCATTGTCCATTCGACCAAGGTGCCGATGCGTGCGCTGATGACGGTGGCCCTGGGCGGCCTGCTCGGTTTCGTCTTGTTGTTTCCGAAGTAAGATTTGGGAGGGCGGGCTTATCGGTTGATGGATGTCGGAGGGGCCCTCCGGGCCGGAAGGGGGGGCGGGAAAAACCTGTCTATTTTTCGCTGGAGCCGGGCATTGTGCCCGGCTTTTTTTCGCAGGGTAGCGAGGGGATGCGGGGCCGTCCTTTCAGACTGGCCACCGCGGATGGCGCGGTTCGGGGGAGCCGGTCAGCATCGCCCGAACGATCCGTCAGCTCTCGCCGAGATTCCTCCTGCGGGGCAGGGAAGAAGGATTGCCGGGGCCGAAAGGCCTGGTTCTCAGGCCGAGGGGACGACAGACCGGGGGAAATCGACCAGGAATGGCTCCAGTTCCCCGGCGGGAAGGGGGCGACTGAAGAGGTAGCCCTGCCCCTGTTTGCAACCCCTCTGACGGAGTTGCTGCAGTTGGGACTCGGTTTCTATCCCCTCCGCGATGACTTCCAGTTTCATGTTTTGGCCCAGGACAATGATCGATGACACGATGGCGGCGTCATTGGGGTCGGCGGTGATGTCCTGTACAAAGGACTGGTCGATCTTGAGCTTGGTGATGGGGAAGTTTTTCAGGTATTTCAAAGAGGAGTAGCCGGTCCCGAAATCGTCAATGGAGAGATGAATACCCCTGACCTTCAGATCGGTCAGGGTCATGATGACATCCCCGAAGTTTTCCATGATGACGTTTTCCGTGATCTCCAGTTCCAGCCATTGGGGGTCAAGGCCCGTCTCCCGGAGAATCCGCTCGACCATGTCGACAAAACCGGGCTGCTTGAACTGCCGGCCGGATACGTTGACCGTGATCCGAACCGGTGCGTATCCCTTGTCCTGCCAGGCCTTGTTCTGGGCGCAGGCCGCCTGCAGGACCCATTCGCCGATGGGCACGATCAGTCCCGTCTCCTCCGCCAGGGGAATGAAATCGCCGGGAGAGACCATGCCCCGCTCGGGGTGCTGCCAGCGCAGCAGGGTTTCAAGCCCGATGAGCTTGCCGGAGGCCAGTTCGATCTGCGGCTGATAAACCGTGAAGAACTCTCCCCCTTCCAGCGCACTCCCCAGGCTGTTCTCCAACAGCAGCATCTCGTGGGTCCGGGCGTTCATGTCCGGTTTGTAGAACTGGCAGTTGTTCCTCCCCTGGTCCTTGGCCCGGTACATGGCCGAGTCAGCGCACTTCATCAGCCCTTCGACGTCGACGGCGTCGGTGGGGAAGATCCCGATGCCGATGCTCGAGGTGACATGGAGCTCCGTTTCTTTCAAAACGATTGAGCGCTTCAGGGAATGAAGGATCTTCTGCGCCACCGTCGCGATGTTCTGGATGTCCTTGAATTGCTCCAGGATAATGACGAATTCGTCCCCCCCCAGTCGCGCAACGGTATCGGCCTCGCGGACGCAGGCCTTCAGGCGGTTCGCGATCTGCTGGAGCAGGGCGTCGCCGGTTTCATGCCCAAGGGAGTCGTTGATGTTCTTGAACCGGTCCAGGTCGAGGAAGAGGAGGGCCACCTGGTGACCGGAGCGGCGGCTCTTTGCCATGNCTTTGCCATGGCCTGCTGCAGGCGGTCCTGGAAAAGGAGGCGGTTGGGCAGCCCGGTCAGGGAGTCATGATGGGCGATGTGCTTCATCCGTTCCTGGTTCGCGCGCAAATGGTCCTCGACGGCAACGCGCTTGGTGATGTCTCTCGAGGCCTCGATGACCGCTCGAAGGGTACCGTCGCTGTTCCAAAGCGGGGAGGCCTCCAGCTCAAAGGTGCGGACCTCCCCGTTGGCGAGGGTGTGCCGATGGATCGTTTTTGCGTGCTGTCCCGTCCGGCGCACCTCGTCCAGGGGGCAGGGATGTTCGCTGCCGCTGCACGGAAGGTCCGACTGGTGGGAAACCTGATGGCAGCGAAGGGTTTTCCCTCCNTGTTCATCATCAGCACTTCATAGTCCGGGGCAATGACAAAGAGAGGGTCGATGGCGCCGTCGATGATCGACTGCAGAAAGGTTCGGTCCTCTTTAACGGCCTGTTCGGTTCGTTTTTGCTCCGTGATGTCGATCATGGCTCCGGCCAGGCCGCCAATGCTGCCGTCTTCCCTCTTGAAAACTGCTTTGTGGAAAAGATAGTTGCGGGGGCTGCTTTTTCCAATGTTCCACTGGGTTTCGTAGATCTTTGTCTCGGCTCCCTGGAAAAGCTCCTGGTCGGCCCCATGGCACGTGTCGGCGACTTTTTTCGGGGCAAAATCATAAACGGTTTTTCCGATGATTTTTTCCTTGGACAGGCCGTGGAATCTTTCAAAAGCCTCGTTGCAGTCGAGATAAAGACCTCTTTCGTCCTTGAAGAAGATCGGGGTGGGAATCGCCTTGAGGGTTGTCTCCAGCAGGGCCGCCTGATCCCGGAGGGCTTTTTCGGCCCGGGTTTGTTTGGCAGCCGATTTTTTGGCCTTGATTCCCACGCGGGCAATTACCCCCAGGAATACCAGGGCGATCAAAGCCATCACCCCCGATGAGTGTTTCAACAGGCGGTCTATGGCCGCCTTGCGTCGGGAGACGTCGTAGTAGATTTCCAGGGCGCCGGCGAAGCGTCCCGCCCTCATCAGTGGCACGTAGGTTTCCACCACGTCGGCGGCAAAGATCTGGCCCTCCATCGACCGCCGGCTCTTGGTGACCAGCTTGCTGAAGGGTTGTCCCTGTGCGACGATTTCCCGGAAATAAGTCTTGGTGTTGGTCTTGCCGATATCGTCCGCCGTGGTCGAGAAGAGAATCCGGCCCTCCGGGGAGAAGATTTTGAGCTTTATCAGCCCCAGGTCGCCTTTGAAGCGATCTATCTTTCGAATCTGGTCGGCGCTCGGTGTTCCGTGGGGCATTCCTCCGGTTTCGGAAAAGATCTGGTTGGCGAGGTGATGGGCGATGCGGATGGCGTCCTTCTCGGTCGCGTCGGTGAGCAGGTGAAATACGGCGGGTTCGAGCACCGTGACGTTGTAGACCGGCAGGCCGATGCCGAGGGCAAGGGCAACGACCAGTATGATGAGGAGGTGTTTTGTTTTTTTCATGGGACGGGACCGCCCTGGTTCGGAGTCTGGGAGCACCTTGGCATTGGGGGGGACTTATGGGTTTTTGCTTATTTTTTTAGCTAGATAGCCCCTTTCTCCCTCTGGTTAGTTATTAACCATATGGCGCATCTTATGGCAAGTTATAAATAGGTAACGCACGTAAATGCTCAAGATTGAATGTCCGGGGTAGGGTACAGAAGTTGTTTTGTATGGCCCCGCCTGAAGGTTTTATCTTGTGGCGGTCCGGTTTGCCGACGGTAAGTTCTTGGGAAAGAGCCTTTCATTGACAGTGCGTCCTGCATGCGTCGCATCCTGATTGCACACACCGGAAGAGAGGATCTTCCTTCCTGCAATTTCGCCGTTTCCAGGTTGGGGGAAGAAATCTCGGAGGTCTTTCTCTTCTTCGACGGAGGGCGTCGCATTTCAGGGGGGAGAGGCGCACC
>NZ_PKUB01000054.1 GCF_002868845.1 Desulfuromonas sp. | reverse complement strand
CGAAGGCCTGCTGCCAGGCAGTGTAGGGCTGGACCCCCAGGTGCTCTCCGTAGGGGCGGCCGAAGGCACGGACCGGGTCGAGCCGCTTGCGGGCCTCCTCGGCATCCCCCATGCCGAACAGGGCCAGGGCGACGATGCCCTTGCCGTGGACCTCCTCGGGGAGGAAGGGCAGGGGGGGCGCCTTGCGCAACACGGCCCAGACGCTCAACTCGTCGGGCAGGGTCTTGACGAATTCGCGGTATTTGGTCAGGACCTCTCTGGCCTGCTCGAAAGGATAGACGACGAGTCCGCTGAAAATCTCGGGGCCGACCGGGTGCAGACGGAACTCGAACAGGGTGACGACTCCGAAGTTCCCGCCGCCGCCGCGAATCGCCCAGAATAGCTCAGGGTCCTGATCGGCGCTCACCCGCCTGCGGCGTCCGTCCGCGGTGACGATCTCGGCGGCTACCAGGTTGTCGACCGACATGCCGTATTTGCGGGTCAGCCACCCGAAACCGCCGCCCAGGGTGAGACCGCCGACCCCGGTCGTCGAATTAATGCCCAGCGGGGTCGCCAGGGCGAAGGCCTGGGCCTCGTGATCGAAATCCCCCAGGGTCGCTCCAGGCTCCACGGTGGCGGTTCGGGCCACCGGGTCGACCCTGACCGATTTCATCGGGGAGAGGTCGATCATCAGGCCCCCGCTGCAGACGGCGTTGCCGGCGATGTTGTGCCCCCCGCCCCGCATCGCGACCACCAGTCCGGCCTTTTGGGCGTACGCGACCGCTTCCATGACGTCGGCGCACCCGGTGCACCGGGCGATGACGGCGGGCTTCCGGTCGATCATGGCGTTCCAGATCGTCCGGGCCTCGTCGTATCCCGTGTCTCCCGGAAGGAGGACCTCCCCTCTGAATTTCGATTGAAATTCCTGGAGTGTCTTGTCGGCTGGGCTTGTCATGGTTCCATCCCTTTCCTGAGAGGTAAAGTGGAAGGGCAACGTAGTCGAGGGAAAGCTTGGTCACCTTCGAAACATCTCCCTGGGCCTCATGGTGAACACCTCTGACACTAGCCAAAGTATAGCTTTTTTTGCCTCGTTGTTCATGCTCCCGGCCGGGAAATTCCCTACCGGTCCTGTCGCACTGTTCCAGGAGTCGAAGGGGTGAAGACGGGAGGAATAATCCTCTAATCTTTGTCCCGTGTCCTTCAAAGTCGATATGTCATCCAGGGATCTTTCTTTAATGAGCCCATTTGGTTGACATGGAGCAATTGCCGCTGGTAATAATGACCTCCATGCGCCAACCTGATAGGAGGGATGACTGTTAAGATCGGGCGGCGTCGATCCGATAAGTTTTGTATGGGCACTCAACTGCCGAACACAGGTGCAGAAGTCTTGCCGGCGGCATGGGGACAGGGGAGGCAGGTTGACCATGAGTCACACGGTCGCGTATTCGGAGAAGGAAGGCATCATCCGCGTCTGTTTTCAAGGCGTCGTGAGTGCCGAGGATGTCGGAAGGGCGACCCTCGAGGCGATGGAGCTTGGGGCGCAGCACCTGTGCCGCCGGTTTTTGACCGACTACCGACAGGCGGAGTTCAGGGCGAGTCTGGCTGATGTTTTTGGCTTGGCCGGAAGGCCCCAGGATTTCAAGGTCAATCTCGGTGACCGGTTCGCGATCATTGTCTCAGAGGACACTGATACACATCAATTCTTTCGCACTGTCCTCTACAACCGTATGTCTCTGGCCCTTCGCTACTTCGTGGACCCCGCCGAGGCGCTTTCGTGGCTTCTTGAAGAGGAGAGGGCGGATGCCGTTGCACCTTCCGGGACTTCTTACTCCGGGGCCCCCGGGTAAAGGGACGGTTGACCTCGCTCCCTCCCGGGTGGCGGCATATTTCTTTCTGTTTTTCGGTCGTTTATGATATAAAAGATCCAATTCAAATCTTTCCCCGCAGAAATCCCCATTCTCAAGGCTGTAAGCATGGACGACGCCCCCGAATCCCTGCAGAAGCGCATTCAGGAACTCGAAGCGGAAAACGAAGAGCTTCGCCTGGCCTGCGAAGACGCCCAGGACTCCCTGGTCGGGCTCGAACAGGCCTATGGCGAGTCCAATGCGAAAATCCTGCGGGCGGAGATGTCCAGCATGGAGCTTGAGCAGGTGGTCCAGGCCTGCACCGATCCCCTCTGGGTCATCCGGGAAGACCACATCGTGGTCAGGGCCAACCGGGCCATGCTCGCCTTTCTCGGCAAGCCGCTGGAGGAGGTTGTCGGCAAGGAGTGTTTCGAGCTCCTCGATTACAGCCACTGCAAGACCGACACCTGTCCCCTCGCCATGACCACCAAGCGTTCTTCGAGCAGGGACCTGGACATCCAGATCAGCGGCGATGACGACGGGGAGGTCGAACACTATATCCTGACCAGCGCCCCCCTGGTGACTCTCGACGGCTCGCCCGGAATCGTGGTGCAGTTAAAGAATATCTCCAGCCGCAAGAAGGCCGAAAACGAGCTGGCCGAGGCAAATGCCGAACTTCAGCGCATGGCCCGGCTCGACGGACTGACCCAGATACCCAACCGCCGCGCCTTCGACGAAAAGCTGAAGCAGGAGTGGGACCGCCTCGCTCGCGAGCAGCTCCCCTTCTCCCTGCTGCTCGGCGACATCGACTTCTTCAAGAAGTTCAACGATACCTACGGGCACCAGGGCGGGGACGACTGCTTGAAACTGGTCGCCCGGGCCCTGTCGTCGTCGGTTCTGAGGCCGGCGGACATGGCTGCCCGTTACGGAGGGGAGGAGTTCGCCCTGCTTCTTCCGGGAGTCGGAATCGAAGGCGCGCTGGAGGTTGCCGACCGCGCGCTCGAGGCCGTGGCCTCCCTGCAGGTCGAGCACAAAGCCTCGACGGTCAGCCCTTTCGTATCGGTCAGCCTGGGGGCGGCCTCCCTGCTCCCCTCGAAGGACCAGGATGCGGCGGACCTTGTGGCCCTGGCCGACGAGGCCCTTTACAACGCCAAGGAGCAGGGCCGCAACCGGGTCGTCGCGGCGCCTTCCTCCTCATCCGCGGCCTCCTGCGAAGAGGGTGCGGCCTGACCATCCTGCGGCCTGCCTTCGAAATATCCCATGAAAATCACCCTCCTTGAACCGTTTTACGCCGGCTCCCATGCCGTCTGGGTCGACGAGTTCGTCCGCTGCAGCAGGCACGACATCGAGGTGCTGAAGCTGGGCGGCCGGCACTGGAAGTGGCGCATGCACGGCGCCGCCGTGACCCTGGCGCGGCGCTACTTGGCCGGAACCTTCGAGCCCGACCTCCTTCTGGCCACCGACATGCTCGATCTGACGGTCTTCCTGGCCCTGACCCGGCAGAAGACCGCCCGGCTGCCGGTGGCGATCTATTTCCACGAAAACCAGTTGACCTACCCTTGGTCGCCGGACGATCGCGACCCGGCCCAGCAGCGCGACGCCCACTACGGATTCATCAATTACGCCAGCGCCCTGGCCGCCGATGCCGTCCTGTTCAACTCCCGCTATCACCTCGAGTCCTTCCTGGGGGAGTTGCCGCGCTTTTTGCGCTCCTTCCCGGACCACAACGAGCTGAACACCCTGCCGGCCATCGCCGAAAAGTGCTCGGTTCTGCCCGTGGGGATGGACCTGAAGCGCCTCGACGCCTTTCGTCCGCCCTCGAGACCTGAGCATGACCGTTCGCCGCTGATCCTGTGGAACCACCGCTGGGAATACGACAAGAACCCGGAGGAGTTCTTCGAGGCCCTTTACCGGCTTCAGGACGAGGGGCTATGCTTCGATGTCGCGATTCTGGGGGAGTCGTTCGGGGGGAGCTCGCCGCACTTCG
Organism: Desulfuromonas sp.; assembly: GCF_002868845.1. Classification (NCBI taxonomy): domain Bacteria; kingdom Pseudomonadati; phylum Thermodesulfobacteriota; class Desulfuromonadia; order Desulfuromonadales; family Desulfuromonadaceae; genus Desulfuromonas; species Desulfuromonas sp. The sequence goes on along the minus strand of NZ_PKUB01000054.1, from coordinate 15,710 downwards.
CCGAGGCCCGGCAGCGGCTCGGAAAGAGAGTCGTGCACTTCGGCTACGCCGAGGATTTCGCCGACTACGCCGCCTGGCTGTGGCGGGCCGACCTGCTGCCGGTCCATTCGCTGCACGATTTCTTCGGTGTCAGCGTGGTGCAGGCGATGCACTGCAACTGCGTCCCTCTGCTCCCGAATCGCCTCGCCTATCCGGAGCACGTGCCGGAGGACGAGCGGGAGCGTTTTTTCTACACCGATTTCGAGGACCTGGTGCGACGCATGAGGAACCTGCTGAAAAACCCCGATCCGGGGCCGGGACCGGAGCCGCACTCCTTCGTTGCCCGCTACGACTGGGAGCACATGGCCCCCCGCTACGACGCCCTGCTGGAGGAGCTCGTCCTTGAACAAAAAAGGTGAATTCTACACCCATCGACAACTAGGAATGACCATGCGAGAAACCCGACAGGAAAGCGGCGCCGATGCCCCGACCGTCATCGAAGCTGATAGCGTGGAGACCGACTTCCACAGTGACCAGGCCACGTTCGACCGGGCCGGCGATAATCTATCTTTTGAAGCGCCCGCCGCCAGCGGAGAGGGCTGGTCCCCGGCCCGAAAAGGGCTTCTGCGGCGGCTCGGCCCCCTCGGCCTGCTGTTGCTCTTTCTGTTCGGCAAGTTGAAATACGTGTGGCTGATTCTGAAGGTCGGCAAGTTCAAGACCTTCATCACCATGCTGATCAGCATCTGGGCCTATGCCATGTTCTGGGGCTGGCCCTTTGCCGCCGGATTCGTCGGATTGATCTTCGTTCACGAGATGGGGCACGTCGCGGCCCTGCGAATGATGGGGGTAAAGGCCACCGCTCCGATGTTCATTCCCTTTCTCGGCGCGGTGATCGGCATGAAACAGCTGCCCGACAACGCCTTCGCCGAAGCCATCACCGCCTACGGGGGGCCGCTGCTGGGGACCCTGGGGGCGATCGGCTGCGCCGGGGCGGGCATCGCGACGGGCAACCCCTTCTGGTACGCCCTGGCATCGTCGGGCTTTTTGCTCAACCTCTTCAACCTGCTGCCCCTGTCGCCCCTGGACGGCGGGCGGATCATCGGCGTCATCAGCCCCCGGCTCTGGATCCTCGGCCTCGTCGGGGCAGTCGGCCTCTTCTACCTGACCTGGTCGCCGATCATCGCCCTGGTGATCATCGTCGGGAGCTTCCAGATCTATTCCGCCTCGAAAAAGCCCGCAGCCGAAAAGAGGCGCTACTATGCTGTCGAGCCGTGGAAAAGGATCGCCATGGGCGCCGCTTTCCTGGCCCTGCTGGCGGTCACCTCCTTCGGCATGCTGGCGGTGCAGGTCCCCCTGGACGACTTTCAGCAGGGGGGAGGCCTTTCGGCGGGAAGAAACCATCCCGAGTCCTAGGCCCGAGCGGAAGAATTCGGACGAGTCACGACCATTGGACATCCTGCTGATTCAGCCGCCGGCGCTCAAGCCGGCCGAACCGCCCCTCGGTCTCGCGGTCCTGCTCGCCCACCTCCGGGCGCAGGGCCTTCGGGCCGAGGCCCTCGACGCCAATCTCGGCGCCACCCTCTACCTGCTCGATCCGGACCGGCTTGCCGCCCTGGCCGGTCCCGAGCCCGACACCTCCACCCGGCGCGCATTGCGTCACCTGCCCGGTTCCCTGGCACTGCTGCGCTCTCCCCGGGGCGGCGCCTCATTCGCCCGCTACGAGACGGCGGTCCGTTACCTGAACCGGCTCCTCGCCCTCTGGGGCGGGCCGGGCGGCGGCGAGCGCCTGACCCTCGGCGACTATCAGCACGACACCCTCTCCCCCTTCGACCCCGGGGACCTGGAGCGCCTCGGCAGGGGCGAGGCCCGGACCCTCTTTTCGGACTACTTCCGGGACGAGGTCCTGCCCCGGGTGGAGGCCTCCCGTCCGAAGATCGTGGCGCTGTCGGTCAACTACCTTCACCAGGCGCTCCCCGCCTTCGAACTGGCCGGGATGCTCAGGCGCGTTCTTCCCGAGGCGACCTTGGTCGCCGGCGGGGGCCTGGTGACCTCGTGGCAGGAGCCCCTGCGTCGCCTCGACCTTCGCCTGGAGCCTTTCGACCGGATCGTATTCGGTCCGGGGGAGTCCCCCCTCGGCGCCCTGGCCTCCGGGCACGCTGGAGAAGACTACTTTCTCGAGGATTCGGCCAGCATCGGCTTTGCCCCCGACTTCAGCTTCGCCGTTCTCGGAGACTACCTGTCCCCCGAGCCGGTCCTTCCCCTGAGCGCCTCGCGGGGCTGCTACTGGAAGCGGTGCCTCTTCTGCCCCGAGGCCGCCGCCCCGGTCCACCCCTACGCCGCCACCCGGCCCGAAGACTTTCCAGACCTGCTGTTGTTACTCGCCGCAGAGCACGGTGTTCGCCACTTTCACCTCACCGACAACGCGGTTCCGGTCAACGTCCTGCGGGGGATGGCCGCACGGAGCGAAGAGCTGCGCGGGCTCTCGTGGCACGGTTTCGTCCGCTTCGAGGACGCCTTCGAAGACCCCGGGTTCTTCGGGCGACTGGCGGAAAGCGGCTGCCGGATGCTGCAACTGGGGCTGGAGAGCGGCTCGCAGACGGTTCTCGATCGCCTCGGCAAGGGAATCCGCCTGGAGGCGGCGGCGAGGATCCTTACCAACCTGCGCGAGGCCGGGATCGCCGCCTATGTCTACATCATGCTCGGCACCCCGGGGGAGAGAGAGGCTGATGCCGAACGGACCCTTGCCTTTCTCGAAGAACACGCCGACCGGATCGGTTTTCTCAACCTCTCGATCATGAATCTGCCCCGCTCCTCGGGGCTGCTCGACAACCCCGAACTCTACGGCATCTCCGACTGGGCGGAGATCGACGAGGCGAATCCGCTCAGGCTTTACCGGGAGTTTAGCTCCGTCGACGGCTGGGACCGGGCGGCGGCCCGGCGCTTTCTCGACAGGCGCCTGCTCGGCTCGCCCGTGGTGCGGGCGATCGTCAATCGCACCCCGCCGCTCTTTACCTCCAATCACGCTTTTTTCTTCGGGGGAGGGGCGGTCTGAAGGTGGAGTCAGTTCTGTGAGGGACGGCTCCAGGACAGAGTTCCCGCCTGGTTTAAAACGGACGGTGGCGAGGGGGGGCAAAAATAGGGCGGCTATCAGGCCGCCCATAAAATAGTTGCGTCGTGCTGTTTCCGCCTCCCAATCCGGCGCAACGGATATGGGAGTTACTTCTTGCGCAGCAGTTCACCGACGGCGCGGTCGATGAAATAGACACCGCTGCCTTCCTCTCCGATGTTTTCGATCTTTTCGAGGATCATGTGGAACAGGTGCTCCTCCTCATGCTGTTCGGAGACGTACCACTGAAGGAAGTTCACCGTGGAGTGGTCGTTTTCCTTGATGGCGCTGTCCATAAGGGCGTTGATCTTGCTGGTAATGAACTTCTCGTGCTCGTACACGTTTTCGAACAGTTTGCTCACCGAAACGGCTTCGGTGGGAGGGGCTTTGATCTCCCCGATGACCGGCAGGGCGCCGGTTTCGTAGACATATTTGAACAGGCGGTACATGTGCTCCAGTTCCTCCCTCGCCTGGGCGCGCAGGAACGCACCGCATCCACCCAATCCTTTGACCTCGGCCAGGGCGCTCATCTGGAGGTAGAGGTTGGATGAGTAGAGTTCCAGGGCTATCTGTTCATTCAACTGGTCGACTATTGTTTTGCTCAGCATGGTTATTCCCCCTTTCGGGCCAGGGCGCTCCCTGTGAATAGGGTTTCTTTCCCCTATTATACCCCCGTTGGACGGGGGTGTGAGAAGGCCGAAGCCCATTTCCCCTTCGGAAGCAGGCCCTGGTTTTCCCCTCTTCTCCCGACGCGGCATTTGCGAAGCAAATAACCCGGATTATTCGCGTCCTCGCACCTAAAAGTGAAGGCCCGGCCAACATATGTTGACCGGGCCTTTTTCTTCAGGTGCGGGGGGGGGGAATGTCCCGCCATTTGCTGTGCGCCACACCACCGGTTGGAGGCGGTAGGGGAGGATGGCGAGGAGCCGATCCCTGACGCTTATGGATGGATGAAGAGCGCCGCGGCCGAAAGGGCCGCGGCGCTCTTTTTCGTTGTGGGGGGCTACGGATTTGTGTCGAGGGGGCTCAGGATGGTTAGGGCCCGGCCGGTTGAGGACCTGGGTGTAGATCAAGGTGCCCGGACTGCGCCGGGCCGAAAGTGAGGAGTTAAGTTTGGATGCCCCCGGAATTACGCAGGAATCCTGGCAGTAAGGACAAAAAGGCCGGCCCCCGCAGGGGCCGGCCACGAGATGACTATCTGCTGCGAGCTGAAGCTATTCGAGTCCGTGAACCACGTTCACGTCCGCAGACTTGCCCGGACCGTGACAGACGGCACAGGACTCGGCGGGATCCAGCTCCTGCCGCTGCGTGAACTCGCCGACATCCGGGTTGGCGACACTGATGAATCCGCCGTTCTGGGACATGTGGATGGCCGCCAGTTCGCTGTCGTGGCAGTAGTAACAGGTCGAAGCCGTGATCGAATTGACCCAGTCAGAATCGTTCGGAACGGTGTCTCGGGCTGCGTCGACAATGTTGAAGTCGGTGTCGAGGCCATCCGCCGCGGTGGTGGTCCGCACCGTGGTCGGTAACAGGTCGCCGGCCAGCGGCAGCTCATAGGTCCCCTCCAGGTGACAGACGAGGCAGTTTCTGGTCCCCTCCTCGGCCGGGAAGGTCACATGGGCCCAGTCGTAGTAGATGCCGTCGTTGCGCCCGCGAACGAACTCGTAATCGGTCGAACGCTGGGCCGAAGCGTGGATGCCGTGGATCATGTCTTTGAGGTTGTTGGTGTCCTCCGGCCAGTCCGTGGTCGGCAGGCCAAGCTGCTCGAACGCATCCGATGGACGATTTTCCGCGTCCACAGGATCGACGGCTCGACCACTACTCGTTAGGTTGGGAACGTGGCACATGGCGCAGATCGCGATGTCGTAGTTGCGGTTGCCGCCGTGCCCTTCGAAGAACTCATGGCAGGCCGCGCATTTCTCGTTGTCGACAACCACCCGGCGGGGGGTATCACCATCCAGCGGAATGACTACCGAAGTCGTATGCAGGGCATACTCGTACGTTCCGTCCTCGTCGACATCCTGGCGGAAATAGCCCTGCAGGCCGACGGCGCGCAACGTCGCGCCCGCCGGGATCGGGTCGGCGAACACCGCCGTACAGATGCCGTCGCTGCAGGTGACTTCCCCGGCATCGACCAGGTCGCCGATGTCCGCGGAAAGCGGCTGGCCGCCGCTTTCGCCGAGGTTGTTGTAGTCGGCCGGCTCGTCGATGCCGCTCTGCGGCAGGGCGTAGGCCAGCCGGAATCCCGGCCAGCGACCGGGCAGGGCGAGATCCGACGGCAGGCTGTTCATGTCCAGCGGTTCGCCGTCCGAGGAGATGCGGAAGTCGACCGTCAGCTGGCCGTTTGCCGCCGCGGCGCCGAGGAGCTCATATGCGATCGCCCGCTGGTCGTCCGGGATGCTCGGGTTGTTCGGGGTCACGTTGTTGGTCTGGTGGTATCCCTCGATGGCATCGGACGGGTGGCAGCCGGCACAGCCGCTGTTGTCCGACTGCGGACCGCCGGTATGGGTCCCGTCCTCGAATTGGGTGTGGCAGCCGCCGCAGCCCGCCAGGTTCGGCATGTTCTTCCAGTTGAAGCCTTCGGGAGTGGCTGCGTCGTCGCCGTTGTGGCACTTGCGGCAATTGCGGACATCCTGCGGATAGGTGGCCTCCGACTCGAAACCGCCGTCAAGCACGTCGAAGGCCCCGGCCCTGTGAAGCCGGTGGATCATGAAAGACATGTTACCCTCGGCCACACCGCTTTCGGTGAGCGCCAGGTCGGGGTTGTGGCAGTTGACGCAGTACTCGACGATGAACCGGCGGCCATGGAAGAGCAGGCCCTCATGGCACTCGTTGCAGGACTCGATCACGGCAATGTTCCGGGTATTGGTCACAGGACTGCCGTCGGGAATGAAATCGAGGAAGAGGTTCTGCGGCTTGAGTGCGGAACTGCTGCTGCCGATCTGCCCGGCGACGCGGTGGGTCAGGCTCGGCTCATAAGGAACGCCGCTGACGTTCGCAACATCGGTGTTGAAGGTAAAGACATAGGTCCCGTCTCCGTTATCCACCAGCGTACCGGTGTCGTAATCGGGACGGGTCGAGCCGTCGTTGGTGACATCGCGGGTATAGGCCACCCAGCTGTCCGGATCCCCGTTGGTCCCCGGTACCAGCTTGGCGATGGTGAAACGGACAAAGCGATCCGACGCCTGCCAGAGGGCGCCGATACCGGTGATCGGTAGCCCGTCGCTGGTCTTCACGGCAAACTCGACCACCGGCGGGCTGGCGATCGACACCGCAGTGATCTCGGATTCAACCTCGAACGTCTCCAGAATGAAATCGGGAACGGTCGAGGCATCGATCAGAGCGGAACCGGGCAGGCCGTCCTTGCCGTCGACCCCGTCAGCCCCGGGCGTTCCGGGAGCGCCGTCATTGCCGTCATCCCCCTCGCAGCCGGGCAACACAAGAACCATTGCCAACAGGCAAACCACTATAAGTAACCAGCGCAAGCAAGACACCTCTTTCCTCATCTCCGACTCCTTTCTCAATTTTGGCCATCAAAAGAAAGAGACAGCCCCCTGATTTACGGTCGCATATTGCCTTGCACAGCAAGAGCACATCCAAAACAAGGCTTTCAGCGGCTCTGCGTGCATCCGACCACCGGAGGCTGCAGAGAGCGACCAAACTTTATGCCCAGGCGGCTTTGCCGCAGAAGTTGATCCGGGCCGGGTCTGTTTTCACCATAAAATGTCAGGTCAAGCGGATTGCCCTCGCGTCGCCAAACAGGAACGCTCCCTGCGGAAGGCAACAAGAAACAGTCACATAGAACCCTGCATTTTCAAACGGTAGCAGACAGGCGGCAAATTACAACAGAGGGTGGAGGCCGGGGGGCTTGCCGTGCCACATTTTTCTGCCGCCCCTGAGTTCGGGGGACATCTTACTCATTGGCTGTTGAAATAAAAAAGGGGACAGAACGACGACGGCGGGCGGTGCTGGCCGCCGATTTTAGGCGCCTGCGGCGCCGAGGACGTCGATTGCATGATCGAGGGGAAGATCGTGCGCCACACCACCGGGTGGGGGCGGTTGGGGAGGGTCGACGGCCGAGCCATTTCTCGTGGGGAAGGATAAAGAGCGCCGAGGCCGGTAAGGGTTGAGGCGTTCTTTTCCGTTCTTGGTGGGCTACGGATTCACTTTTTCCTTCCGGGGTTTTTCTTGACAGGGAGATCTGATGTGGGTTAGTGATGTCTAACGGTCCGATACGGGTCGTGCAATCGGCGAGTGGGACGATAGATGGCGTCGTTGGCGGCACCCCGCGCAGAGCAAGTTCCTATCACTGTCTTCACTTAATTTTTCCGATATGAAAGTTCGTGAGCCTCAGTATCACATGACAAAGGGGGAACAAAGTGAAATGTAATCAGAAAAGTATTAATCTCTGGCGGCAAATCATATTATGCGCAGTAATGATTATTTCAGTTCATCAGTTTGGTATGAAAGAGTCTCATGGAGCAGTCTTCTATGTTCCGGACGATCATACTACCATTCAAGGTGCTATTGTCGCTGCTTCTGCTGATGATGAAATTGTTGTTCGCGCCGGGACTTACCTTGAAAATATCAATTATCAGGGCAAGGCCATTACCCTTCGCAGTGAAAACGGCCCTGAAGCGACAATCATCGATGGTGGGGGCTCAGGGTCCGTAGTAACCTTTGACTCAGGGGAAGGGGAGGATTCTGTTCTGGAAGGATTCACCATAACCAATGGTTATTGGTCTGTAGGGGGTGGAATTCGTTGTATTGACTCGGCATCCACCATTTCAAATTGTATCATATCAAATAACACCGCCTCATCAGGAGGCGGCATGTATTTTTCTGGATACCTTCCGACCAATGCAAACATCAAAGATAGTATGATTACCGGGAATACCTCTTCTATTAGGGGTGGTGGAATTCATATGAACGGACGATCAGACAATCCTTTAAAAATGATAAAAATAAGCAACTCACATATTTCTGACAACGTGGCTGAAGTAAGTAACGGTGGGGGAATATACTGTTATAAGTCATGGCCTGAAATAGTAAACAGTGTGATTGATGGCAACAGTGCAAATACTTCTGGCGGGGGCATTTTTTTTAATTGGACGAATAAGGCTTTTTTGAAACAAAGTGTTGTTTCAAACAACTCAAGTTTAACTGATGGCGGAGGGATATGCACTTATAACGCCTCTCCGACCATTACCAACAGTATTGTTGCCAGTAATACTGCAACACTGGATGGGGGTGGAGCTTTTTCATATGTCTTGCAGGGTGAAAGTTATGATGTTTTTATCACTAATTCGACATTCACTGAGAATCATGCCTCAGGTGCCGGTGGAGCGCTTTATGATTCCAGCCAATCGATGACTGTAATCAACAGTATCCTGTGGGGTGATACCGACAGTTGCGGGTCTAAAGAAATAAAAGGCAATGGTACCGATGTTGTGTATTCAAATGTTCAAGGAGGAGCAACCGGAGAAGGAAATATCAGCCTAGATCCTCTTTTCAAGGGGGACGGGAGTTACCGCTTGTCAACTAACTCTCCCTGTATTGATGTCGTAACCTCTGATACGGTAACCTATCCGACGCTCCCTGTTGATGATATTGACGGGGATCTGCGTCCACTGGCGGATGGGTATGATATGGGAGCAGACGAATATAGTTGTTCAGACCCAGAACAAAATTATCCATCATCCGTTATTTCATCACCGGTTAATGACTCGACTATAGTTGGACCTGACTACGCAATTATCGGAACAGCATCTGATGTTGGCTGCAATAGTGGAATAGATTTCATCGAGGTTTCAACTGATGGTGGAACTGAATGGGAGATTGCCCAAGGCACGTCCGCCTGGAGTTTTCAATGGACTATCCCCCAAGGTGGTGTTTATGTAGTAATGTCTAGGGCAACTGATATCGATGGTAATGTCGAAATTGTCGGTGATGGTAAAATTGTAACAGTCGATTATGATGGAGATGGAAGTGTACTTCCTGAAGATTGTGATGACACAGATTCACTGATACATCCGCAGGGAATCGAAATATGTGACAACAAAGATAACAATTGCGATGGCGAGATTGATGAGGGTCCTGCAGCAGATACATCATGTGATAATGGGTTGTTCTGTGATGGTGTTGAATATTGTGGTGAAAATGGATCCTGTCAATCGAGTTTCGAGGTATGTGCCGATGATGGGAATCCGTGTACCGACGATTGTGATGAGGTAAATGATATGTGCTCATATACCTGTAATGCCAACAGTTTTAGTGATTCGTGCTGTGAGGATGCTCTGTGTTCTTCAGGGCCGGTCTGTACATCTAATGAAGTTTACGTATATGGCGGGAATTCAATCCAAACCGCTTTTAATGATGCTGTATCCGGTACAGTTCTCAAAATCGAAGCTGGGGAGTTTTATGAAAATCTGTTTTTGCAGGGTATTGACAAGAGCGTGACTCTCAGTGGTGGTTGGGATTATGATTTTTTAGATAATAGTTTAGGAATAACAACCGTGCGGGATGGTTCTTCCGGGACTGTGCCGACTTTAGTGATCAGCGGAGGGGCATCGGTAAAGATAGATAAAATTAAACTCCGGTAACTGAGTGCTGTGCCCCTTATACCCCTAAATCGGGGGACGTTATGGCGAGTTTAAGGTTGAACCACAGTGTTTCATCTCTATTTTGATCAGCTTGCCACAAAAACCGCGAGGAGGCCGGGGACGGCCCTCACTCCTCACCGCCTGCAAAACCCGCATCCGGAATTCGCGGCATCACCCTGTCGGGTGCCGGAAGGGTACGCAATCGCTCTGATCGCCCCTGATTTTGGCCACCGCATGGGGAACGGCCTCCCAGACCGCCTCCAGGTTTTCCACCGCCCCGCCGGGGCTGCCCGGCAGGTTGATGATCAGAGACCCTTTCCTGATCCCGGCCAGGGCCCGGGACAGGGTCGCCATGGGGGTTTTCTCCAGGCTCTTCCGCCTCATCAGTTCGCCGAAACCGGGGATGACCCGCTCGACCACCTGCAGGGTCGCCTCGGGAGTTACGTCCCGGGGCGAGACCCCGGTCCCCCCGGTGGTCAGGATGATTTCGGCATCCTCGGTATCGGCCCAGACCCGGAGCCGGTCGGCAATTCGCTCTTCCTCGTCGGGGACGACCTCCACCTTCTGCACTCTCACCCCCCGCTCCTCCAGCCACTCGGCCAGGGCCGGTCCGCTGGCGTCCAGCCGCTCCCCGCGGGATCCCTTGTCGCTGACGGTCAGAATATATCCTTTCATCTGTTATCCCCCCGGCGGTAAACGCCGCTCTTCCCGCCTTCCTTGTAGAGCAGGGAGACCTCGCCGATGGAGATGCCCTTGTCGGCTCCCTTGCACATGTCGTAGACCGTCAGGGCGGCCACCGAAGCGGCGACCATGGCCTCCATCTCCACTCCGGTCCGCTCATAGGCCTTGACCCGGCTCTCCACCCGCACCGTCCCGGTGGCCGGGTCCGGTTCGAAGTTTATGGTGATCCCGTGAAGGGCCAGGGGATGGGACAGGGGGATCAGGTCCGGGGTTTTCTTGGCCGCACCGATGCCCGCCAGTCGGGCAACCCCCAGAACGTCCCCTTTGCTGACCGTGGCTTCAAGGATCGCGGCGAGGGTTTGCGGCTGCATCCGGACCGTGGCTTCGGCGATCGCGATCCGCAGGGACTTCTTCTTGGCGCTGACATCGACCATGACGGCCTGGCCCTGCGCGTCGAAATGATTGAAAGACATGGTTCCTCCCTAGGCCTTGTCGCCGTCTTCCAGGCTTTTGACCTCCGCAATCCCTTCTTCCTTGACACCTTCCTTGAAGTTCCGGAGACCTTTGCCGAGCGCCCCTCCTACCTGGGGAAGCTTTCCGGCGCCAAAAACAACGAGCACCAGGGCAAGAATGATGAGCATTTCCTGGGTTCCCAATCCGAACATGAGCCTTCTCCTTTTATGGGGCAGATACAGTTTTCGCCGTTTAGGCGACCAGAGGTATTGATATCGGATCCCCGGCTTTGACCGAGCCGCCCTCGACAACGCGGGCGAAAATCCCTTCTTTCGGCATGACGCAATCGCCGGCCTGGTAATAGATGGCGCACCTGCTGTGGCATTCCTTGCCGATGCGGCTGACCTCGAGAAGCGCTTCACCAAGTCGCAACCGGGTTCCCACCGGCAGCGACGTCAGGGCAATGCCCCTGGTGACGATATTTTCGCCGAAGGCCCCCGCCCCGAGGGCGAGCCCTTTTTCTCGCATTTTGTCCACGCTCTCCCCGGCCAGCAGGCTGACTTGACGGTCCCCGCCGCCGGCATGGGCATCGCCGACGATCCCGTGATCTTCTCGAAGGACGATCGATTGGACCGGGGTCTTCTGGATCCCCTTCTTGTCGCTGGTACATACGGCCACGATGCTCTCCGTCATCTGNTCTGTTTCCCTTTCATGATTCAGGTTCTTTCGCGACTTTCGGGCTTTTCAACCGTTATCGTGAAAGGCGGCCTCACGCCCGCTCTCTGCGCTCGCTCATGGTCGCAAAGCTCGCTAAGGAAATCCTGGTTCAAAAGCTTCTTTTTGGGTTAAAAGCTTTCCCCCCCGTTCGCCGCCGCCGGAGCGGAGTGGATGAATCCGGGAAAACGCGGGCGAATGTTCGAAGCCGAAGGCAAGTTTTCGCCCGCGCCGGATTCATCTGCGCAGCGGAGGGGACCCGCTGTCGCCTTCGGCGATGGCGGGCAAGGGGTCCGGGGCGTCCTGGGGTCCAGGGGGTTGGGCGGTCAACCCCCTGGTCGCCTGCGGGGGCGAGTCCCCGCGACTTGCCTGATCGAACCCCAGAACCTTTAACAAACCTGCCTCACGCTCGTTCGCTTTGCTCACTCAAGACGCAAAGGCGCAAAGGAAATTCTGGAAACCGTCCTCACGCCCCCTCGCTGCGCTCGGTCATGGTCGCAAAGGTTGCTAAGGAGAACTTGGTTTAAAAGCCTCTTCTTGGGTTAAAAGACCTTCCCCCCGTTCGTCCACTCGGTTTCCGCACTAATTGAAGATTGCGGGAGCCTCCCCGGAATTCCCGGATGATCCATAATTCAGCCGCCGACCGAAGCCATCACGAACGCGTCGCGGTCTTTCTCTGCATCGAGCAGCGGGTGGCTTTCGGGTTTGTTGCCCACAAGATTGCCCAGGGATTTCCCCAGAAGGGCCGTATCCCCTGCCTGGAGAATCGGCTTCAGGTCCAGTTCCTCCTTGGAGAAAAGGCACCCCTGGACCTTGCCCGTCGCCGTCACCCGGATGCGGTTGCAATCGCCGCAAAAATGTTGGGACACGGCGGTAATGACCCCGATTTTCCCGGTGGCCCCGGTGATCCGGAAATCCCTGGAGGGTCCGGCCAGCCGGGCAGGTGCGACTTTTTCGAATGCAAAGCGTCGGGCGATCCTTTCCAGGATCTCCTCCCCCGGGACAAAGAGGGACTGCCATTTTTTGTCGTTCAAGGTCGGCATATATTCGATAAACCGCACGGTGAAGGGTTTGTTCAGGGTCAATGCGGCCAGTTCTTCAATCTCCCCGTCGTTAATCCCCCGCATGACCACGGTGTTCAATTTGATCGGGAAACCGGCCTTTTCCGCCGCCGTCACTCCCGCCAATACGCGCTGCAGGCTTCCGCGACGGGTAATGCGGGTGAAATTGACCGGGTGCAGGGAGTCGAGGCTGATATTCAGGCGCTGCACTCCGGCGATCCGCAAATCCTCCGCCATCTCCTTCAGCAGCACCCCGTTGGTGGTGACCGCCAGTTCACTGAGGCCGGGGATCTTTGATAGCCTGGCAAGAAATTCGACGATGCCTCTTCGCACCAGGGGTTCGCCCCCGGTCACCCGGATTTTCTCTATTCCGAGGGAGACGGCCGCCTGCGCCACCCGGTACAGATCTTCGTAACTGAGAATCTCCCCGTGGCTGACCTTGGGGACCCCATCGGCGGGCATGCAGTAACGACAGCGCAGGTTGCACAGGTCCGTGACGGACAGGCGCAGGTAGCCGATTTTCCTGTGATAAGAATCAAATAGTTGCATGAAAACCCCTATTGTCGGGCACGGACCTGTCGCGGCATCTTCGACAGAAATGTTTTCACGATGAAGTCAGCCACCTGACCGGGATCGTTGAGGTCAAGAACCGGTACATCGATAGGCAAAGGCTCATCGCTGGCGACCGCCACGAGGCTGGAATCGTATTTCTCTCCCCGGCAGAGCATCGTTTAACGGCGATCCTGCCGATGCACTTCTACCTTGGGCAGGTCGTTCTGTTTAAAGCCCTCCACCAGTACGATATCCATGTCGGTGAAATGGGCCTCGATAAGCTCCTTCAGGGGCGGTTCGACCCGGTGTTTCCGGATCAGGGCCAACTTGTCTTTGGAGGTGATCAGCACGGTATCGGCACCGGCCGCCGCCATCCGGAAACTGTCTTTTCCGGGATGGTCGATATCGAAGTGGTGGGCGCCGTGCTTGACGGTCCCAACTTTGTATTCGCGCCTTTTCAGCTCGGCGACGACCTTCTCCAAAAGGGTGGTCTTGCCGGTCCCCGACTTGGCGACGAACGAGACGGCCGGTGTGGTCATGTTTTTCCCCTTTCTCACGAGGCGAGCAGCGCGGCGGCCGGGCCGAGCAGGTGGACGTCGACCGCTTCGCCGGCGGCGAAGTCGTCGCGCTCGGCCGGCAGGACGGCGATGGCGTTGGCGCGCAGCATGGTGCCCAGGATGCCGGTGTTCTGGTCGCCGCTGCTGACCATGCGCAGCCCGTCCGGACCCGAGGAGACCGCCACCCGCATGAACTGCACGCGCCCCGGCTTTTTGCGGGTCGCCTCGGCGAGGGCGACCTTGATCAGCGGCTTGAGTACGGCGCGGTGGCCCATCATCTGAAGCAGCGCCGGGCGCACGAACTCCTCAAAAGTGATCATGGTCGAGACCGGGTTGCCCGGCAGGGCGAAGACCGGCACCGCCTCGCGGCTGGCGAAAGCGGTCGGGCGCCCCGGCTTGATGTCGACCTTCCAGAAGTGCTGCTTCACCCCGAGCTCGTCGAGCACCTCGCGCACCAGGTCGCGGTCGCCGGCGCTCACTCCCGCCGAGGTGATCAGGGCGTCGTACTGCAGACCCTCGCTCAGTTTCTCGAGGAGGCTGTCGCGGTTGTCGCGGGCGATGCCGAGCATCACCGGCTCGCCGCCGAGCTCCTTGACCGACGCGGCGAGCGACCAGGAGTTGCTGTTGACGACCGTCCGCTCGTCGAGCGGTTCGCCGACCTCGACCAGTTCGTCGCCGGTGGAGAGGATCGCTACTTTGGCGCGGCGCACCACCTCGACGCTCTGGCAGCCGAAGGAGGCGAGCAGGCTGATCTCGGGGGGGCGCAGGGTGGCGCCCGCCGCAAGAACCCGGCTGCCGAGGGCGATATCCTCGCCGCGATAGCGGATGTGGTCGCCCTTGTTCACGGGGCCATATAGAGTCACGAGCTCCTCGCCGGAGTCGGTCTCCTCGAAGGGGACGATCGCGTCGCACCCCGGGGGAGTGGGGGCGCCGGTCATGATCTTCACCGCGCCGCCGACCGGCACCGCCGGTTCGGGACGCCCGCCGGCCGGGATGGTGCCGCAGACCGTGAGGCGCACGCCCGGCCGGCAGTCTTCGCTGCGCACCGCGTAGCCGTCCATCGCCGAGTTGTCGAAGCGCGGCAGCTCGAGCGGCGCGTCGAGCGGCGCGGCGAGGGCGCGACCGAGGGACTCGAGCAGCGGAACCGTCTCGCTCGGCAGCGGCTCGATGTGATCGAGGATCAGGCTTCGTGCATCTTCAAACGAGGTCGGCATTGCTGTTTCTCCAAGGATGTTGATTGGTTTGCCAGGCGCCACTCGTGCAGGTGGATGGTGGGCGCTTCGAGGCGTTCGGCCAGCTTCGGATCGTGAGTGGTGAGAATAATGGTCTGGCCGCGGCGCTGCAGGCTGCCGAGCAGCGATTCGAAGGAGCCGGCCTGCTGCGGGTCGAGCCC
This sequence comes from Desulfuromonas sp., assembly GCF_002868845.1. Taxonomy (NCBI): domain Bacteria; kingdom Pseudomonadati; phylum Thermodesulfobacteriota; class Desulfuromonadia; order Desulfuromonadales; family Desulfuromonadaceae; genus Desulfuromonas; species Desulfuromonas sp. The sequence goes on along the minus strand of NZ_PKUB01000054.1, from coordinate 612 downwards.
GGCGAACGGTTCGTCGAGCAGCAGCACGCGCGGCTGCAGGGCCAGAGCCCGGGCGAGTGCGACGCGTCGCGTTTCGCCCCCCGAGAGCGCGCCTGCCGGGCGCTGCGCGAAGCCGGCGAGGCCGACGCTCTGCAGTGCCCACGAGCAGCGGTGCAGCTGCTCACTGCGGCAGAGGCCGCGCAGCCTGAGCCCGTAGGTGAGGTTGTCTGCGACGCTGCCGCGCAGCAGCAGCGGTTGCTGATGCACCAGGGTGATGCTGCGGCGCAGCTCGCGGCGTGCCCGGCCTCTCGGGGGGACCGGCCGGCCGTCGACCCACACCCGGCCGCTGCTCGGTGTCTGGAGAAGGGCGAGCAGCTGCAGCAGGGTGCTCTTGCCGGCGCCGTTGGCGCCGGTCACGCAGAGCAGCGCCTCGGCGGGAATCTCGAGGGCGCCGATGGCCAGCGCTGTGCGGCTGCCGTAGCGGAAGGTCAGGTTTTCAAGTCGGTAGAGGGGGATCATCGTCATCTCTGTTGCGCGGCGTGGATGACCGCGTTGATCAGCAGCGCCACCGAAAGGAGCACCATCCCGAGGGCCAGGGCGAAGGCGAACTCCCCCTTGCTGGTCTCCAGGGCG
>NZ_PKUB01000053.1 GCF_002868845.1 Desulfuromonas sp. | reverse complement strand
TGGTGCCGAAGGCCGGAATCGAACCGGCACGCCCGGAGGGCAACGGTTTTTGAGACCGTCGTGTCTACCAATTCCACCACTTCGGCAAAGCGGAATGAATTATAGAGGGATATGGGGGGCCGGTCAAGCAGATAAATGGATGCAAATCGAGGCATGGCGAACCCCTTCAGGTCCTTCCCGGGGGCCTGCCATCCTCTGTGGAAAGATGGTATGGTTTTGTCATGTGCGGCCGTTATACACTCACTCTCAGCCCCGGGGAACTGGCCGAGGCCTTCGCCCTCGACGAGGTACCCGACCTCTCCCCCCGCTACAACATCGCCCCGAGTCAGCCGGTGGCTGCGGTCCGCCTGGAGGGGCCGGGCCGCAAGCGTCGTCTGGTCTTGTTGCGCTGGGGGCTGGTGCCAGGCTGGGCGAAGGATCCCGGGGTCGGCGTCCGGATGATCAACGCCCGCTCCGAGAGCGCCTACGCCAAGCCCTCATTCCGTGCCGCCTTTCGCAGCCGGCGCTGCCTGATCCCCGCCGACGGGTTCTACGAGTGGCAGAAGGTGGGCGGGCGCAAGCGGGCTTTTCACGTTCGGCGCAGGGACAGGGGCCCGATGGCCTTCGCGGGGCTGTGGGAGCGGTGGGAAGACCCTGCCTCACCGGGGAGCGTCATCGAGTCGTGCACGATCCTTACCACCGGGGCCAACGCCTCGGTGAGCCACCTGCACGAGCGTATGCCCGTCATCCTGGACCCTGCCGATTACGGCCCCTGGCTGGCGCCGGGGCCACAGGAGGTCGAGATCCTTCGGGAGATGCTGGGTCCCTTCTCCGGGCCGTTGATTGCCGTGCCGGTGGCTGAGACCGTGAAGAACCCGCGAAACGAGGGGCCGGACTGCCTTGTTCCCCGGGCCGGTGGCGATTGAGCGCGCGGACCGGGCGTATAACCGGCCGGGCGCATCAAATGTTTGCTCTCTTTGTTTATCCCGCTTATAATGAATTTTCGCTTTCACCATTTAATTGACACCAATGGAGGTTGCATTGATTCCCAAGCGATACGGCATTCACATCGTGCTCATCCTGGCCTGCCTGGCGATCATTTTCGGTCCCAGGATCCACCAGAAACCCGATTCGGAAAAAGGCGAAGAGGCGACCGCCGCAGCGGCCCAATTTCTCGACCTGCTCGATGCGGGGGAGTACGAACGCAGCTGGCAAATTTCCGCGAGCCTTATGAAGGAGAAGGTCACCCAGGAGGAGTGGGTGGACAAGCTGACGCGAATCCGCTCCATCTCAGGGCCGCTCCTCGAGCGGACCCAGAAGAGGATGAGCTTTAATACCGCGGCCAAGGACAGCCCCGAAGGGGAATACATCCTGATGTTCTTCGATTCCAGCTTTGAAGTTCAAAAGAGCGCGAAAGAACAGGTCACCCTGATGCTCGAAGAGGACAATGTCTGGCGGGTCGCCGGCTACTTTGTCAAGTAACCTTGCTTTGACCGGCAAGCGCCTTCGGCCCAACCGGAATGAACCGGGGGCGGGCGGACCCACCCGAAAGCCGTCCCCGAATTCGCCGGGGAAGTGCAGGGCACAGATTGCAGGAGCCCCCAGGTTGTTCAACCTGGGGGCTCCTGTCGTTTTCAGGCGGAACGGGCCGTCGGAATGAAAAAGCCCCCCGGCCGACCGGGCCGAGGAGCTTTTGTTGCGTCTGTATTCTGGAGGCCTGCTTACTTCTTCTTGGCCTTGGCGGCGCGGGCCTTGGCCAGGTTCTCGCCGAGGCCGCGGTCGATGGCCATCTGCTTGCGGGATTCGGAGTAATCCTTGGCGGCGAGGGCCTGTGTGCGGGGGATGTCGAACTGGGCCCGGTACTCCTTGGCGGTCATGCCGTGTGCGGTCTTGAGGTGACGGGCGAGGGTCTTCATCCCCTTGCCGCAGATCATGCAGATGATCTGTTTCTTGCCGAATGCCTTGCGCTTGGAGATAGCGGGAGCGGCTTCCTCTTCAACACCTTGCACAACAGGAGTTTCCCCCTTCTCAATGGCGCAAAGAGCGTTGTAGATCTCGCTGATTTCAGCGATAAGGTCCTCTTTGCTCATGGGGGAAGTAGAGGCGTGAGAAGCGACGATTTCAGTGGCCATTTCCAGCAGGTTTGCCATTTCAGTTCTCCTTTGAATTGTTGTTTGGGGCGTTCTTATAACATGGGCCATTACAGATATCAAAGATAAATTTTGAGACAGTGTAACATAAAAAGTATCGAGGGATTGATTATTTCGTTGAAAAAATTTCATTTCAGATCATTTTGTCTGCCACGGCAAATAGGGATGGACTTGCTGGCATGCTTTTCTGAATCAATGTGCGCCCGAAAGGATAAGGCGAAAAGAAGATTTCAAGGTAGGCAAGGCGGCGGTACCGATAACTTTCAAGTCTTTGGAACAAAGCAAAGCATGTGCCTTGCCTCTGCTGATGGAAGGCAGGCTTTTTCGATCAAAGGTAAACGACCTGCTCGAAAAATTCTGGCTGGCTTGTCTGCCGGTTTGATATCGACAGGGTGGGAGATTTTGGCTTGCGACACGTAAAAGGGCCGGTCTCTCGACTCGTTTCTGGTGAAGTAAAAATGACTGTTCCGAAGGCCGAATTTTGTTTCCCATTGGATTCGGTGTTGACGAATATCCTGGCTTGTGATTAATTTCCCCATTGCATGAACGGGCTTTTACCCGTTCGATTGTTACAGATCTGCTTTCCATAGTGAGATACACGCACCTCTTGGAAATCAATAGGGGAACACAGATTATGTCATGTCGTTGTCAGAAGCATTATGGGGTCTGCAGCATTGTCCTTGCGTTTGTTGTTACGCTCTGTCTGGGACAGTTTGCTCCAGGGGCGGCCTTTGCCGAATCGTTCTTCCCCGCCGAGAAGATTGTCGAACTCGGAAGAATAAGAGACCATCTCAGGGAAAATCCTGAAGTTCTCTCCACGGAGAACAAACTCGAAATTCTGGAGGCCATCAACAGGGAATTCGGAACATTGAATCCTTCGTTCGCACCGTTAACGGACCCGGCGAACCGCGAGTTCCTTGCCATTGTTGTCGAGATGATCGGGTATCTCGAAACCGATGCCGCAAACACGGATGGCATTCTTCGAAATCTAGAGGCTCTCGATCTCTGGTTTAAAGAAACTTCGACTCTGGCCAAGGTTTTTCAGCAAACGGGTGAGACACTCAGGAGGCCAGACACCAATAAGCAAGAGAGCACCGAGAAAGCCAAAGAAGCCGAAGTTCCGGAGGCCAAAGCAGAGAAAGCCCCACCCTCTACTGAGGCAGGCCAATAGCTTCAATGCGAGGCCCGAGAGGCGACGTACTGGTGGATGGTCGGCTACAACGAGCAGCGTCCCCATGGTTCGCCGGGAGATATGACGACCGCTGAATGCATCCCAAAAAAGCTGGAATCTCTACTTTTGAAATGTCTATCCTTTGGGGGAGCTTACGGGGGGAAACAGAGGGTCAGCCACTTTTACAGTTGGATAATCAATGGTGGGATGCAGAGTCTAGTCACCCAGAGACATCACAGACTCTGAAAACGCTAAATGAGTGACCGATGTTTGTGCGGTGAGCGGAGAGAAGCTGGGTGACCGCTAAGAAGAGTGGTACGAAAAAAGGGGTTAACCTTTCGGTTAACCCCTTGTCGTTTTTGGTGGAGCTAGACGGGATCGAACCGTCGACCTCTTGAATGCCATTCAAGCGCTCTCCCAGCTGAGCTATAGCCCCGTGCAACGGAGACACTTTATAGCAAAAGGGGCTCTGGGGTGTCAACTTCTTTTTTGCCGCCGAGAAAAATTTCCCGGAGAAGACATGCTTTGGCGAATCGATCAGCGCTGGCGCATCCGATTCGGGAATCAAACGAGAAGGCTCACGAGGGAAAGGGCTGCGGCACCGACCAGGAAGGGGTCGCATTGGCGGATTTTCCCGAGGAAGAGTTTGAGCAGGACGGTGGAGAGAAATCCGAAGGCGAGTCCCGTGGCGATGGAGTAGGTCAGGGGCATGAGGAGGAGGGTGAGAAAGGCGGGGGCCCCTTCCTCGAAATTGTAGAAGTCGATCTGGCCGATTCCGCGCATCATGAAGATGCCGACCACGATCAGGGCCGGGGCGGTGGCGTAGGGAGGAACCGCGGCGATCAGCGGGGTGAAGAAGGCCGCCAGCAGGAAGAACAGGGCGGTGAACACCCCGGTGAGTCCGGTGCGTCCGCCGGCGGAGACGCCGCTGGCCGACTCGATAAAGGCGGTCGTTGTGCTGGTGCCGAGCAGGGCCCCGCCGACCGTGGCGAAGGCGTCGGCGGCGAGCATGCGGGGCAGCGCAGGAATCTCTCCCCGGTCGTCGGCCATTCCCGCCTCGCGGCAGACGGCGAGCAGGGTGCCGAGGCTGTCGAAGAGATCGACGAACATGAAGGAGAAGATGCTCGACCACAGGGCGATCTGCATCGCCCCGGCGATGTCGAGCTGCAGGGCGATCGGGGCGGGCGAGGGGGGCAGTGCGACCAGGCCGGCGGGGAGGGGGGAGACGCCTGCGGCCATTCCGGCGGCAGCGGTGGCGAGAATGGCCAGGAGGATCGCGCCGCGCACCCGGCGGGCCTCGAGAAGGATCGCCAGGAGCAGGCCGAGCAGGCCGAGCATGGCTTCTGTGGTAAAGGCACCGAGCTGGACCAGGACCGCTTCGCTTCGGACGACAATCCCCAGGTTCTGCAGGCCGATAAAGGCGATGAACAGGCCGATGCCGACCGAGGCGGCCAGGCGCAGGGAGGAAGGGATGGCCCGCACGAGGCGCTCACGGACTCCCAGCCAGGAGAGGACGAGGAAAACGATCCCAGAGAGGAAGACGACCCCGAGGGCGGTCTGCCAGGCGATGCCCTGGCCGAGGACCAGAGTGTAGGTGAAGAAGGCGTTGAGCCCCATGCCCGGGGCCATCATCAGGGGGGCGTTGGCCCACAGGGCGACCAGCAGCGTGGCCAGGGCGGCCACCAGGCAGGTCACCGTGGTCAGGGCCCCTTTGTCCATGCCGGCCCCGGCGAGGATGGAGGGGTGGACGAAGATGATGTAGGCGGCGGTGAGGAAGGTGGTGGCCCCGGCGACGGCCTCGGTGCGGACGGTGGCGCCGTGGCGGCGGAGCTGAAAGGTGCGCTCGAGCATGGCGATCTCCCCGTGGGATGAGAATGCTCTTATAGCACGGCGGCGCAGGTGGAATCAATCGTTCCTGCCGAGGGGGGCTGGAAAGGGGGGGGACTGGATGGGGCGCTAGTCGGGGGGGGCGGCTGACACGCCGGCACCGGGAAAAGAAAAGGCCGGAGCGGGGGGCTCCGGCCAAAGGCTTTCTAGAGGGTCAGACCCGTCAGCTGGGTCATGGCCTCGACGTATTTCTCGCCCGTCTTGCGGACGATCTCTTCGGGCAGGGGCGGAGGCGGCGCCACCTTGCCCCAGTCGAGGGTTTCGAGGTAGTCGCGCAGGAACTGCTTGTCGAAGCTCGGCTGGGGTCCGCCGGCCCGGTACAGGTCCTTGGGCCAGAAGCGGGAGGAGTCGGGGGTCAGGGCCTCGTCGATCCAGATCAGCTCGCCTTCGTAGAGGCCGAACTCGAACTTGGTGTCGGCGATGATGATTCCCTTGGCGTCGGCCAGCTTGCGGGCCCTCTGGTAGATGGCGACGGTGACGTCCCGGGCCTTCTCGGCCAGTCCGGGCTCGCACAGATCGACCGCCTGGTCGAAGGAGATGTTCTCGTCGTGCTCGCCGATCTCGGCCTTGGTGGAGGGGGTGAAGATCGGCTCGGGCAGAATCTGGCTCTCGGTCAGCCCCGCCGGCAGGTCGATGCCGCAGATGCTGCCGAGTTTCTGATACTCTTTCCAGCCCGATCCGGAGATATACCCCCGGACGATGCACTCGATGGGCAGGGGCTTGGCCTTTTTCACCAGCATGCTGCGACCCTGCAGCTGGTCCCGGTATTTGTGGGTGGCGGCGGGGAAGTCGTCGACCTCAGTGGCCACGATGTGGTTGGGGACGATGTCCCCCATCTGGTCGAACCAGAACTTGGAGATCTGGGTCAGGACGTATCCCTTGTTGGGGATCGCCTCGTCCATGATGACGTCGAAGGCGCTGATGCGGTCGCTGGTCACGATCAGCAGGTGCTCTCCGAGGTCGTAGATGTCGCGCACTTTGCCCCGGTTGGCGAGCTGAAGGTCGGGGCAGTCCGTCTGCAATACGAGTGGTGTCATGGTCTTGTGCTAGTCCTTTTCGATCGCCGCGACGATGGTCGGGGCGATGATGATTTCGGCGTCGTCGCGCAGCTGCTGGAGGCGCTCCTTGAGGGCTTCTTCCTGCTTGCGGGTAACCAGGGTGGCCCGGACCTGCTCGTGCTTGGCCAGGTCGAGCTTCTCCATGTCGGCTTCCTGTCGCTCCTTGAGGGCGGCGACCACGTACTTGCCTTCGATTTCGTAGACCTCGTCGGCGGCCGGCGACTCCATGGTCAGGTCGAAGGCGGTTTGGGCGAGAGTCTCGACATTGCCGAGCCGGGGGATGAAGTCGCCGTAGGTGCGGGCGAAGAGGCCGGTCTCCTCGATTTCGACTCCGTGCTCTTTGGCCTGCGCCTTGAGCTTTTTGCCCTCCTTCAGGGCGGCGAGGATCTCGTCGGCCGCCTGGCGGGCCTGCTCCTCGCGCTTGCCGCGCTGGAACGTCTGTTCCACGGCGTCGCGGACCTCGTCGAGCTCGGGCAGCCTGCTGTCGCGTCGCTCCTTGACGGAGAGCAGGACGATGCCCTCGGGGAGGATGACCGGGCGGGCCAGTTCGCCGGCCTGGAGGGCGAAGGCAGAGGCGGCGACCTTGGCGGGGTCGCTGATGCCGTCGATCGGCTCGCCGCGGCCAAAGAAGCCGGTCTCTTTGATGCCGAGGTCGTTGGCCTTGGCGGCGGCTTCGAGATCGCCCGTTTTGCGGTTCACGTTGTAGGCGTCCATGGCCTTTTCCTGGGCCAGGCGCCCGGCCTTCTCGACCCGCAGGCTGCTCTGGACTTCCTCCAGCACGTCGGCCAGGGGCTTGATGCCGGCCTCGATGTAACCCTGGCTTTTGATGATGTGGAAGCCGAAGGACGATTCAACGATCCCGCTGATATCGCCGGGCTTGAGGGCGAAGGCTGCCTGCTCAAAGGGGGCGACCATGGTGCCGCGGGTGAAGAAGCCCAACTCGCCGCCCTTGGCGGCGCTGCCGGCATCGTCGGAGTAGGTGTCGGCCAGTTCGGCGAAATCCTTGCCGGAGCGGGCCTCTTCCAGAACCTTTTCGGCCAGGGCGCGCTTCTTGGCGCGGGAGTCCTGGTCGGCGTCCTTGGCCACCTTGATAAGGACGTGGGAGGCCTTTACCTGTTCGGGGATCTCGTAGCGGTCGAGGTGGCGCCGGTAATGCTTGTTCAGTTCCTTTTCGGACAGGGTAACGTCTTTTTCGTAGCGGGCGGGGTCGAACTGCAGGTAGCGCAGGGCGACCGTCTCGGGCAACCGGAAGTCCTCGCGGTTCTCTGAGAAGAAGGCCTGGAGTTGCTCTTCGTCCACCTTTACCTTCTTTTCAAAGAGTGCGGGGGCGAGGCGCACGAACTCCAGATTGATCATCTCGTTCTGTTCGCGGTATTCCTGGGTGATTTCATCGGCGGTGGCGGTCACCTCCGCCTTGAGCTGCTCCTGGACCTTCCCGATGAGAAGCTGGCGTTTCTGCATCTGTTCGAAGCCGTCGGGGGTCATGCGCTGGTAGCTGAGAACCTGGAGGTAGCGCTCCTTGTTGAACACGCCGTTTTCCTGAAAGGCGGGGACCTGGGCGATGGAATCGACCAGCTCCTGCTTGGAGACCTTGATCTTCTGGCGTTTCGCCTCCTCCATCAGGAGCGTCTGGTCGATGAGGGTGTCGATGGCCTGCTGCCTCAGGTTCAGTTTCTTCTCGAGGGCGGGGGTGAACTGCTCCCGGTAGATATTCTGGTAGAGGCGGTACAGGTTGCTGTAGGACACCTGATAGTCTTCGAAGCTGATTTCACTGCCGTTGATGGTAATCGCCGCGCTGCTGGCTTCCGGTCCGCCGTCGGAGCCTTTGCCCCAGACCAGGAAGATGGTGCCGACGAAGGTGGCGATAATGGCCCAGAATACGATTTTGACAATAACAGATTTTTGTTTTTTGCGAATCAGATCCAGCATTGGGGACCGTCTCCTTTGGTGGTTTTTACGGGATTCAGAAACAGAGGGCGCATGTTAGTTGATCAGGAGTCGAAATGCAATAACTTTTTCCTTTTATCCCTTGCAAATGCCCGGGGGGTTTTGGTAGTGTAAACGGCCTTTTATGGGGAGAGCCGCTTCCCGCTGTGATTGGAAAGGAGAGACCCGAAATGTTCAACCTCTTCAATGCCGTGTGGGGGTTATTTTCCAACGATCTGGCCATCGATCTTGGTACTGCCAACACACTCGTTTATCTCAAGAGCAAGGGGATCGTCGTCAGCGAGCCTTCGGTCGTTGCCGTCCAGAAGGACAGCCTGGGCCAGAAGAAGGTCCTGGCCGTCGGCATGGAAGCCAAGAAAATGCTCGGCCGCACCCCGGGAAGCATCGTCGCCATCCGCCCCATGAAGGACGGGGTGATCGCTGATTTCGACATCACCGAGGAGATGCTGCGCTACTTCATCCAGAAGGTTCACAACCGCAAGACCCTGGTCCGGCCCCGCATCGTGATCTGCGTCCCCTCCGGGATCACCAAGGTGGAGAAGCGCGCGGTGAAGGAGTCGGCCGAGTCGGCCGGGGCCCGCGAGGTCTACCTCATCGAGGAGCCGATGGCAGCGGCCATCGGCGCCGGACTGCCCATCACCGAGGCATCGGGGAACATGATCGTCGATATCGGCGGCGGGACCACCGAGGTGGCGGTCATCTCCCTGGCAGGAATCGTCTACTCCAAGAGCGTCCGGGTCGGCGGGGACAAGCTGGACGAGGCCCTGGTGCAGTATATGAAGCGCAAGTACAACCTTCTCATCGGGGAGCGCACCGCCGAACAGATCAAGATCGAGATCGGCAGCGCCTTTCCCGATGACGAGACCCGCACCATGGAGGTCAAGGGGCGCGACCTTGTCAGCGGTATCCCCAAGACCATGGAGATCGACTCCAACGAGGTTCGCGACGCCCTGACCGAGACGGTCAACGCCGTGGTGGAGGCGGTTCGCATCGCCCTGGAGCGCACCCCGCCGGAATTGGCCGCCGATATCGTCGACAAGGGAATTGTCCTGGCCGGCGGCGGGGCCAACCTGAGGAACCTCGACGTGCTTCTGCGCGAGGAGACGGGCCTGCCCGTCGTCATTGCCGAAGATCCCCTCTCCTGCGTTGTTCTCGGTTCGGGCAAGGTGCTCGATGAACTCGACCTGCTCAAGAGGGTCACGGTGAGTTCCTGAGCGTTTCCCGACAGGGTCGGCGGAGCCGAGGGCGCTGGACAGTGCCGGCAAGGAGGGCCCCCGGCCCTCCTTTTTAATTATTCGTCATTGTGTCCGAATGTTTGAACTGCTCAGAAAATACCGAAGATCCCTCGTTGCGACCGCTCTCCTGCTGGCCGCCCTCCTGCTCTATTCGGGGCATTTGAAAAAACGCGAGCATACCACCCTTTTCGAACGGGCCGTCCTGCGCCTGGCCGCCCCACTGCAGGGGGCTCTCTCCGCACCCTGGGAACTTCTGGCCGACAAATGGGAGCGTTACCTGTACCTTGTTCGCACCGAGGATGACAACGCCCGGATGCACGAGGAGAATCGCACCCTCAAGGCCGAGTTGGCAGGCCTTCAGGAGGTGCGTCTTGCCAACGAGAGGCTGCGCCTCCTCCTTGATTTCAGGGACCGGGTGGCGCTGCCGGCTCTGCCGGCCCAGGTCGTGGCCGAGGACGCTTCCAACTGGTTTCGTACCGTGGTCATCGACAAGGGGCTCGAGGACGGCGTCCGGGAGGGGATGCCGGTGGTGGTGGCCGAGGGAGTCGTGGGACGCATCATCCGCTGCGGTGCCCACCAGGCGAGGGTTCTCCTGATCACAGATGCCTCGTCCGCCGTCGCCTCCCTGGTGCAGCGCAACCGGACCCGAGGGGTCTGCCGGGGGCGGGGCCAGACTCTGACCCTGGAGTTCGCACTGCGCCTGGAGGACATCAAGGCCGGCGACCGGATCGTCACCTCCGGAATGGGAGGGGTCTTTCCCAAGGGGCTTGTCATCGGGGAGGTTGTCAAGGTCTACCGCGGGGACTACGGGCTGTTCCAGAGCGTCGAGATGGCACCCGCCACCGATTTCGCGCGCCTGGAAGAGGTGCTGGTCCTGCTCGGGGAGGAGCCGTGAAACGGGCTCTCGCCTATTTCGCCGCGGGGTTCGCCTTTCTCCTGGTGCAGACGGCGTTGCTTCCTGCGCTTCTTCCCTGGGCACTCAAGCCCGACCTGCTGCTGATCCTGGTCATCTACCTCGGTCTTAACGAGGATTCCCTGCGTGGCGGGATCATCGCCTACGGACTCGGCTTCCTGACCGATGCCATGGCCGGCGGCCTTTTCGGACTTCATGGCTTCGCCCTGCTGGTCACCTTCTTCGCGGTGCGCGGGGCGAGCGGGCGCCTCAACACCGAAAGCTCTCTTCTGCTGCTGATGCTCACTTTCTTCGGCACCTTCGTTGAGGGGGGACTGCTCGCCTTCTCCGTGGGATTCATGGCCGATGCCGGCACTCTGTGGTCCTTTATCCTCGGTGGACTTGGAGCTCAAGCCCTGATCAACCTGTTCGCCGCCCTGGTGCTCCTCAAGGGGCTCGTTCCGCTTCAGAGACGCCTCGCGCCCCGGGCCGGAATCCCGGGACTGCGCCATCTGGATCGCCGTTATGAGTCTTAATCCCTGGTCCGAGGCCCCCGCCCTCAAAACTCGTTTTCTCTTTCTGTCCCTGGCTGCCGTGGCCGTCTTTCTTCTGTTGGCTCTGCGCTTGTGGACTCTGCAGGTGATCAACGGCGAGCGTTACCTCTCCCTGTCCGAGAAGAACCGCATCCGCTATGTCCCCATCGCCGCGCCACGCGGGCCGGTTTTCGATCGCAACGGGGAACTTCTCGTTGATATCCGACCCTCCTTCAGAGCCTCGGTCCTGCGCCAGGACGTGGAAGACCGGGACCTGCTGCTGGATCGCCTCTCCGCCATCCTTCCCGTCAGCCGGGAGGACCTGTTGAAACGTTGGCAGGAGGGCAGCCGTTTCCCGCCGTACCGTCCCCTGCCCCTGGCCGACGATATCGGCCGGGATGCCCTGGAGCAGATTCAGGAGAACTCGGTCGACCTGCCCGGGGTGCTGACCGAGGTTCGTCCCCTGCGGGCTTATCCCTACGGTGAGCTGGGCGCCCACCTGTTCGGCTATCTCGGGGAGATTACCGAGCGGGAATTGCAGGCCGAGGCCTTCTCCGGCTACCGTGCGGGCAATTACGTGGGCAAGAGCGGCCTGGAGAAGCACCTCGAGGCCTACCTGAGGGGGGGGGAGGGCGAGCGCCGTCTGGAGGTGGACGTCAAGGGGAAGGAGCTGCGCATTCTCAAGACCCAGGAGCCGAGCCCCGGAAACAAGGTCTACCTGACCCTGCGGCAGGACGTGCAGATGGCGGCCGAGGAAGGTCTGGGCGACGGCGCCGGCGCGGTCGTGGCCCTCGACGTGCACAGCGGCGAGGTTCTGGCCCTGGTCAGCCGGCCCGCCTTCGACCCGGCCCTGTTCGCCCGTGGAATCGCCGGCAAAGAGTGGATCGAACTGGTCCAGAACTCCCGCCACCCCCTGCAGAACAAGGCCCTTCGCGGCCAATACCCTCCCGGATCGACCTTTAAAATCGTCACCGCCCTTGCCGCCCTGCGCGCCGGAGTGGCCAGCCCCGCCACCACCTTCAACTGCACGGGGAGTTTCGAACTGGGGGATGCCGTGTACCGTTGCTGGAAAAAGCGGGGGCATGGGGCGACCGACTTGAAAAAGGCCCTGCGGGAGAGCTGCGATGTCTGGTTCTATCAGGTCGGCCTGGAACTCGGAATCGACCGCCTCGCGCAGATGGCCCGGGAGCTGGGCCTGGGAGCTCCTCTCGACTTTCCCCTGGAGGGGGAGAAGGGGGGGCTGATCCCGGACCGGGAGTGGAAAAAGCGGCGCTTCAACACGAGCTGGTATCCCGGCGAGACGGTCATCGCCTCGATCGGGCAGGGCTACGTGCTGGCGACTCCCCTGCAATTGGCGGTGATGACCGCGGCAGTGGCCAACGGAGGCACCGTACTGCGTCCGCAGGTGGTGAAAAGGGTCGAGGATTTCGCGGGCAACGTCCTTCTGGAGAGCGCTCCCGAGGCGATTCGGTCCCAGGCCCTTGAGCCGGCTCACCTCCGGGCGGTGCGCCTGGGGCTGGAGGCGGTGGTGAACGAGTCCCGCGGCACGGGGGCGGCCAGCCGCCTCGATTCGATCCGGGTGGCCGGCAAGACCGGCACCGCCCAGGTCGTGCGCCGCAAGTCCGACGAAGAAGAGGCGTTGGAGGCCGAGGACGTGACGCCTTACCGGTTCCGCGATCACGCCCTGTTCGTGGCTTATGCTCCCGCCGAAGATCCGAAAATCGCTGTCGCGGTCGTTGTGGAGCACGGCGGCCATGGCGGCAGCGCGGCGGCGCCCGTGGCCCGAAGGGTCTTTGAGAGTTATTTCGGAATCGAGGCCGCCGAGACGGCCGCGGTGGTTGCCCTGGGGGATGAATGACCGATGTTTGACCGCAGACTGATCACCCATTTCGACTGGACGCTTCTTTTCGCCGTTCTCATCATCGCCGGCATCGGGGTGCTCAACCTCTACAGCGCCACCGCCAGCTGGGACATGGCAACGCCCTACTACCTCAAGCAGCTCTCCTGGATGGGGGCGGGGCTTCTCGTCGCCCTGGCGGTCTGCACCGTGGACTACCGCCACCTCGAGCATCTCGCCTTTTTCTTCTACGGGGTGGCCGTCGCCCTGCTGCTGTATGTCATCCTGTTTGGCAAGACCTCCATGGGAGCGACCCGCTGGATCAACCTCGGTTTTTTCAACCTCCAGCCGAGCGAGGTGATGAAGATCGTCATGATCATCACTCTGGGCCGCTACTTCAGCCGCAAGGGGGCCGTGCGCGGCCTTTCCCTGCGGGACCTGGGGGGGCCCCTCCTCCTGCTCGGCCTGCCGGCCCTGCTGATAATGAAGCAGCCCGACCTGGGGACCTCCCTGATGCTGATTTTCATCGCCGGGACGGTGGTCCTGTTTGTCGGGGTGCGCCGCGCCACCCTCGTCTCGCTGGCCCTCATGGGGCTGAGCGCCGTGGCCGGCGGATGGTTTCTGCTGAGGGACTACAAGAAGGAGCGCATCCGGACCTTTCTCGACCCGGAGCGGGACCCCTTCGGTTCCGGCTACCACATCATCCAGTCCAAGATCGCCGTCGGCAGCGGCGGTTTCTTCGGCAAGGGGTTCATGAAGGGGACCCAGTCCCAGCTCTCTTTCCTCCCCGAGCGGCATACCGATTTCGCTTTCTCGGTCTTCGCCGAGGAGTGGGGATTCGCCGGGTGCCTGGCCCTTCTGCTGCTCTATCTCTTTCTTGTCATCTGGGGGATTTACATCGCCCGGCGCGCTTCGGACCACTTCGGCATGGCCCTGGCCATCGGGGTGGTGGCTATGTTCTTCTGGCACATCGTGGTCAACCTCGGGATGGTCATCGGTCTCCTTCCGGTCGTGGGCGTGCCCCTGCCGCTCTTCTCCTACGGGGGAACCAGCCTGATCACCACGATGATCGGCACCGGGCTGCTGCTCAACGTGAGCATGCGCCGTTTCATGTTCTGACCTCCCCCCCCCTTCAGGCCCCTCCCGCCGCCTCGCTGTCGCGAAGGCTCCGCCCATGGAGGGCGGGGTCCGCTTCGAGACTGCGCCCCCTTCGGCGACGATCTCCAGGCCGAGTCCCCGGCCCATCTCGATGAACGCCCTGACCACCGAACCCTTCTTTTCGTCCGGCCCCACGTCGCCGGCGAAGGACCCGTCGATTTTGAGGTATCGATGGGGTTCCTGGTCAGGCAGCCCCGGGACGAGACGCCGGGGCCGAAATCGTCCAATCTCACCGTGGATCCCGTGTGGCGAAGGACCTTGATCACCTTCTGTCCCTCCCGGTCGGGAGAGGGGGGCGCAGCGACGCGTGTGTTATAATTTTGACTTCTCCGTGTTGAAAATTTGACAGTGTTATAGTTGAGACTCGCTGACGGTCCAGTGTCAGCTAACCCATTTTAGCCGGGGGGAAGGCCGTGAACGCACACAAAGCCATGTTCTGGGAACCGGTCGAAGGGGACGTCGTGCGCTGCTCTCTGTGCCGCTTCCGCTGCCTCATTGCCGACGGTCATCGGGGGGTCTGCGGGGTGCGCGAGAACCGGAAGGGAGTCTTGTACACCCTCGTGTACGGCAGGAGCATCGCCGAGAATGCCGATCCCATCGAGAAGAAGCCCCTGTTCCACTATTACCCCGGCTCCCGGAGTTTCTCCGTCGCCACCGTCGGCTGTAATTTCCGCTGCCTGCACTGCCAGAACTACGAGATCTCCCAGTGGCCCCGCGAGCGCAAGGACATTCCCGGCCGGGAATTGCCTCCGGAGCAGATCGTGCGGGAGGCCAAGGCGGCCGGGTGCCGCACCATCGCCTATACCTATACCGAGCCGACGGTTTTCTACGAGTACGCCTACGACACGGCCGTGCTGGCCAGGCAGGAGGGGATCGACAATGTTTTCGTCACCAACGGCTACACGTCCCCCGAGGCCTTGGAACGCATCGCCCCCCATCTCGGCGCCGCCAATGTCGATCTGAAGGGGTTTTCGGACAGGTTCTACCGGGAGGTGGCCGGCGCGACCCTGGAGGGGGTCCTGGACACCCTCAGGGTTTACCGGCGACTCGGGATCTGGCTGGAGGTGACCACCCTGGTGATCCCGGGGCACAACGATGACGAGGAGCAGCTCGCGGGGATCGCCGACTTTATCGCAGGCGAACTCGGCCCCGAAGTGCCCTGGCACGTGACCGCCTTCTACCCGACCTACAAGATGCTCGACTCTCCCCGGACTCCCGTGGCGACCCTGCGCCGGGCCCGGCAGATCGGCCTGGATGCCGGTCTCAAGTACGTTTACGAGGGGAACGTGCCGGGAGAGGGAGGGGAAAACACCTTCTGTCCCGCTTGCAAGGAGCTGGTTATCGAGCGCTCCGGGTACCGTCTGGGAGCGGTGCGGATCGAGGAGGGGCAGTGCGCTTCTTGCGGAGAAACTTTGGACGGAGTGGGTCTTTAGGGCCGCAGTGTTGCTTATTACACCGACAACCGAAAGACGGAGGGATTATGACAAGACAGATCGGTAGAGAGTCGCGGCGGGCATTTCTCCTGGTGCTGGCCCTGGTGATGATATGTGGTCCCGCCGCCGGTGCGGCCGGCCTGGACGAGAGCCTTTTTCGAATTCGGCAGGGGGGCGGGGCAGAAACTCTCGATGAGTCGACTGTCGCTTCGGGGCTGAAGGACGCCCTGCGGGTGGGAGCCGAGCGGGCGGTCGCCTCGACTTCGCAGGCCGACGGCTTCTGGGGCAACGAGCTGATCCGCATCGGTCTGCCGCAACAGCTTCAGCCGATGGCCGGGGCCTTGCGCGCCACCGGGCTCGGTGGCCAGGTCGATGCCCTGGAGATGGCCATGAACCGTGCGGCCGAGCAGGCTGCCGGCGAGGCCAAGGACGTCTTCTGGGACGCCATCACGGGGATGACCCTGGCCGATGCCAATGCCATCTACCGGGGGGGGGATACGGCGGCGACCGATTATTTCCGGGGCCGCACCGAAAAGACCCTTCGCGACCGGTTCCGGCCGGTGGTGGCCGAAAAGATGTCGGGGGTCGGCCTGTACCAGCTTTACAACCAGCTTGTCGGGAGCTACACGGCCCTGCCTTTTGTCTCCAAGCCGTCGCTCGACCTGGAAGGGTACGTCAGCGATCGGGCCCTTGACGGTCTCTTCACCGTCCTCGCCGAGGAGGAGAGCCTCATCCGCCAGAATCCCCTGGCCCGCTCCACCGATCTGCTGCAGAAGGTCTTCGGCCGCTAGGTGCGGGGCAAATGCTGGGGGACGGCCTGTTTAGCCGTCGTTTTTCTCTCCGCTATCCTCGGGGGCCGCTGAATCCTCCTGCCCGGGGTTCTTTGGGGATGGCGCCTTCCTGTGGCTGTGCTCCTTCCAGTAGCGCATCCGCTCGACAATGCTTTTCTCGTAGCCACGCCCCGAGGGACGGTAGAAGGATTTTCCCTCGAGCCGTTCGGGCAGGTGTTCCTGGTGGGCGTAGGCCCCGTCGAAGTCGTGGGCGTAACGATAACCTTTGCCGTAGCCGAGCTCCTTCATGAGGCCCGTCGGAGCGTTGCGGATGTGGAGCGGGACGGGCAGAGCTCCGCTTCGCCGGACTTCGGCAAGGGCCTCGTTGATGCCGCGGTAAGATGCGTTGCTCTTGGGGGCGGTGGCGAGGTAGGTTACCGCCTGGGCCAAGGGGATGCGCCCCTCGGGCATGCCGATGAAATGGACCGCCTGCTGGGCGGCCATCGCCACCTGAAGGGCCCGGGGGTCGGCGTTGCCGATATCCTCGGAGGCGAATATGACCATCCTCCGGACGATAAAGAGGGGGTCCTCCCCGGCATCGATCATCCGGGCCAGCCAGTACAGGGCCCCGTCGGGATCGGAGCCGCGCATGCTCTTGATGAAGGCCGAGATGACATTGTAGTGCTCCTCGCCCCCCTTGTCGTAGAGCAGGGCCTTCTTCTGCAACGCCTCCTCCACCACGGAGGCGGTGATCTTCTCCCCGCCGGCCGTCGCCGCGGCCAGCTCCAGGGTGTTCAGCGCCACCCGGGCGTCCCCCCCCGCCAGTTCGGCCAGGAGTTCGAGGGCGTCCTCCTCCACGTCCGGTTTCTTGTCGGCCAGGCCGCGGGGGTCCTCCAGGGCGCGGCGCAGCAGGACCTTTATCTCCCCCGGGCCGAGCTGTTCCAGGACGAAGACCCTGGATCGGGAGAGGAGGGCAGGGTTGACCTCGAAGGAGGGGTTTTCAGTCGTCGCGCCGATGAGGATGATCTCCCCTTGTTCCACGTAAGGGAGAAAGGCGTCCTGCTGGGCCTTGTTGAAGCGGTGGATTTCGTCGACGAAGAGGAGGGTCTTGCGGCTGTGGTAGGCCTTTTCCTCCCGGGCCTTGGCCACGATCTCTCGAACCTCTTTCACCCCTTGCAGGACCGCCGAGAAGAAGACGAATCGGCTCTTGGTCGAGTTGGCAATGACCTGGGCCAGAGTGGTCTTGCCGGTTCCCGGGGGGCCCCAGAAAATGACCGAGGCCAGCTGGTCGGTCTCGATGAGGCGGCGCAGCAGGCGGCCTTCGCCGAGCAGGTGGGTCTGGCCCACCATCTCGTCGAGGTTTCGGGGGCGCAGGCGCTCGGCCAGAGGAGTCGTTTTGCTCTGGGCGTTGTCGTGGCTGAACAGATCCATGGCCGATACGAAAGGTAGGGGGGTCGGGGGAAAGGGTGCCGGTCCGGCAGGGACCGCCTCTGGACGACGACTCTAGAACAGCCGGCTGCGGACGGCAAGCCATCTGCGGGGGTAAGTCTTTGAAAGTGATAGACTTTGCCCGGGTGGTATGATAGCTTTTTCCGGCTAGGCAAAGGAGACTCATGAAACGGGTAGGGATCTACGCAAAACGCAGCAACCCGGACGCGGTCCGGGTGGCGAGGGAGCTCGCCTCCTGGCTGGAGGAGCGCGGTCTCGAGGTGTTCCTCGAAGAGGAACTGGCCTCCCAGATCGGCGGCTGCCAGGGCTATACCGAGGGGACCATTCCCGCCATGGTCCACCTGATCATTGTTCTCGGCGGTGACGGGACCCTGATTTCGGTCGCTCGCCTGGTCGGTGACCTGCGCACCCCCATCCTTGGGGTGAACCTCGGCAGCCTCGGCTTCCTGACGGAGATCACCCTGGACAAGCTCTACCCGGTTCTGGAGCAGGTGCTGGCCGGCCAGTTCACCGTCTCTAGCCGGCTCATGCTGGAGGCCGTGGTGCGCCGGGCCGGGCAGGAGGTCGGCCGCTACCTGGTTCTCAACGACGTGGTCATCAACAAGGGGGCTCTGGCGCGGATCATCGACATGGAAGTGAATGTGGATGACGACTACCTCACCACCTTCAAGGCCGACGGTCTGATCATCTCCACCCCGACGGGGTCCACGGCCTACAACCTGGCAGCGGGTGGGCCGATCGTCTACCCGGGCCTGCACTGCCTGGTGGTGTCCCCCATCTGCCCTCACATGTTGACCAACCGGCCGATCATCGTTTCCGACGAAGCGATCATCAAGGTGGAGGTCAAGTTCCATGATGAGGACGTGGTTTTTACCGCCGACGGCCAGACCGGGATGCCCCTGCAGGGGGGCGACGTGGTGGAGATCCGAAAGTCCCGCAGTTCGACCCTGCTGATCAAAAGCCCCTTCAAAAACTATTTCGAGGTCCTGCGCACCAAGTTGCGATGGGGGGAGCGATAAGCGGTCCCTGTACGCCATTTGGCCGTGAAAAGGGGCAGGTTTTGCTCCTGACATCCGCCCTCGGACGCCTTCAGTTATGCTCACTGATCTGATAATCCACAATTTTGCCATTGTCGACCGGCTCCATGCCACTTTCGGCTCCGGTTTCAACGTCCTGACCGGTGAGACCGGGGCGGGCAAGTCGATTATTATCGGTGCGGTAGCCCTGCTCCTGGGCGGCCGGGCCCGGCCCGACCTGATCCGCACCGGCGAGGAGTCGGCGACGGTGGAGGCGATGTTCGATCTTTCCGCCCGGCCCGATTTGAGCCGCCGGCTGGCCGAGGAGGGTTTTGGCGAGGCCGAAGAGCTGCTGGTCAGGAGGGTCATCTCCCGAAGCGGAAAAAACCGGATTTTCATCAATGGGTCCTTGGCCACGCTGAACCAGCTTCAGCCCCTTGTCGCGGGTCTGATGACCATTTACGGCCAGCATGAACACCAGCATCTGCAGCGGGTCGAGACCCACCTCGACCTGCTCGACCGTTATGCCGGTCTGGAAGAGGACCTGGCCCGGTACCGGGGCCATTTTCAAGTGGCCGATGATCTTTCAGAGCGTCTTCGAAGCCTGACCGACGCCGAGCGGGACCGGCAGCAGCGTCTCGATCTGATTTCCTTTCAGGCCAGGGAGATCGCCGCGGCGGCCCTTTGCCCCGGGGAGGACGAGGCCCTCGCCTCGGAACGGTTGCTGCTGCAGAACGCGGAGCGCCTGGCGCTGGCGACTTCCGGAGGCTATGATACCCTCTACGGTGCCGAAGGGGCGGTCTGCGAACGCCTGGAGGCCACGGCTTCGACTCTGGAGGCCCTGGCGGAGGTGGACCCCGCCCTCGGGCGCCTGGCCGAGACGGTGCGGTCTTCCTTGTATGGCCTCGAGGACGTGGCGGTGCAGCTTCGCAATCACGGCGACCAGGTCTCCTTCGAGCCCGGACGGCAGAATGAGGTGGAGGAGCGCCTGGCCTTGCTGGGGGAGCTGAAGCGCAAGTACGCCCCGACCCTTGGCGGGGTGCTGGAGTATCAGGCGGCGATCGAGGCGGAGATCGCGGAGTTGAGCGATGTCGATGCCGCCCGCAGGGACCTGCGTCATCAGCTCGATGCCGCGCGGCAGGCCCTCAATGGTGCCGGTAAGACCCTTTCCGCGCGTCGCCGCGAGGCGGCTTCGCGCCTGCAGGCCGCCGTCGAGAGGGAATTAAGGGACCTGGCTTTGGCCAAGGCCCGTTTCGAGGTGCAATTCGCTCCCCTGGAAGAACCGGGGCCCCGCGGGGCGGAGAGGGGGGAGTTTTTCCTGGCGCCCAACCCCGGAGAAGAACCCAAGCCCCTGGCCCGAATCGCCTCCGGGGGCGAACTGTCGCGGATCATGCTGGCCCTGAAGCGGGCCGCTCCTGAGGCCGATGCAGTGGCGACCCTGGTTTTTGACGAGGTGGATGCCGGGATCGGCGGGGTGGCGGCGAGCGCGGTGGGGGAAAAACTCCGCTCCGTCGCTGGAACCCGCCAGGTTCTTTGCATCACGCACTTGCCTCAAGTGGCCGCCTATGCCGGCCGGCATTTTCGGGTGGAGAAGGCGGAGAGGGATGGGCGGACCGTGGTCAGCCTGACCTCCCTCGGCGGAGAAGAGCGGGTCCAGGAAATGGCCCGCATGCTCGGTGGCGCCCGGGTCACCGAGCGGACCGTGGAGCATGCCCGGGAAATCATTGCCCAGTCAGTCGCCGGCTGATTGGCTCGTCATTTGCAACCCTACACAGGCATGAAGACAGAGGTCGCGCCATGATCCGCAAGGCTCGTATTCCCGACGCCAGGGCCATCCACAAGCTTCTGGTCGATTACGCCAGGGATGGACTGATGCTTCCCCGCTCCCTGCCGGAGCTCTTTGAATTCATTCGTGATTTTTATGTTTTCGAGGAAGACGGTGTCGTCCTTGGCACGGTCTGCCTTCACATCTGCTGGGAGGACCTCGCTGAGGTGCGCTCCCTGGCCGTGGCACCCGATAGCGGGTCGCGGGGGATCGGGCGCCAACTTGTTGAGATCTGCCTGGACGAGGCCCGCCAGTTGGGACTGAAGCGGGTCTTCGCCCTGACCTACAAGCCCGGTTTTTTCGAAAAGCTTGGATTCGGGCTGATCGAAAAGTCGGAGTTGCCGCACAAAATCTGGGGGGACTGTATGAAATGCGCCAAGTTCCCCGAGTGTGACGAGATCGCCATGAGTATCGAGCTGTGAGAGGGGCGCCCCGGCCGGGCTGCAAAGGCCTAAACGCCCGATTTTTCTAGCGACTAAGGCCAGGGGGTTGACAGAAGGGGCCAGCTTGTTTAATAAATCTCCCTTTGCCTCGTTTTTCCGCCTGCTCAAGGAGGGCCGCTTGCCAGCACGGAAGTTCACCGTTCTCATTATTCCGGAGGGATCCCATCGGGTCCGCCGCTTCAGCCTTCAGCGCACCTTGGTGAAGGCCATCGCGGTCGCGGGGGTTGCTCTGGTCCTCGGAGGCTGCCTGCTCGTCGCCGACTACCTGCGCGTGCGAGTCGACCGGGGTGAGTTGGAGTACCTGCGGGTGCATAACCGTTCCCAGGAGCAGGATCTGCATCGACTTGCCGCCAAGGTCGAAGATCTCCGACAGGAGATGGTCGTCCTTGCGCAAAATGACGCCAAGGTGCGGGTTATGGCCCAGCTCACCCGCCCCAAGGGGGATAGCCTGACCGGCGTTGGCGGTCCCCCGGAAGCGGACGCGGTGGCCGAGTTCTCCCACCTTCAGCAGCAGATTGACGACGTGCGGCGGGCCATCGACCTGCGGCGCGAGAGCCAGGAGGAGATCCGCGGAGTTCTCAACGATCAGAGTTCCCTGCTCGCGGCCAAGCCGGTCGGATGGCCGGTCAAGGGATGGATGACCTCATCTTTTGGCATGCGGCGTTCGCCCTTTACCGGCAAGCGCAAAATGCACGAGGGGCTCGATATCGCGGCCCGCACCGGAACCCCTATCTATGCCACAGCCGACGGCATAGTCAGCCAGGCCGGGACCAGGTCGGGGTATGGAAAGCTGGTGGTCGTCGAGCACGGTTACGGGTACAAGACCTACTACGGCCACAACTCCAAGATTTTCGTCCAGGTCGGCCAGCGGTTGAAGCGGGGGGACAAGATTGCAGCCGTCGGCAATACCGGTCGTTCTACCGGTCCCCATCTGCACTACGAAGTCCATCTCAACGGCGTTCCGCTCAACCCCAAAAAGTATCTTTGATATCAAATAGTTCAGAAAAAAATCCCCGGCCCTGCCGGGGATTTTTTTTGTTCTCCTCCGGACGTGTTGAAACGGCCTTTCTTCCTTGTGGGCAAGGCGGCCCTTATGATAAAATTCCTACCTTTGCCGGGCCGCGAAAATCTCTGCCCCCGGCGCCCCAAAACATTTCATTCAGGCAAGACCTTGACGGAGTCTTATAATGATCGGTTCCCTGGTGAGAAAGATCGTTGGCAGCAAGAATGAGCGCGAGCTCAAGCGGATGCAGCCTGTCGTAGAGAGAATCAACGCCTTGGAGGGGGAGATCGCTACCCTGTCCGATCAGGCCCTGGCCGCCAAAACCGCCGAGTTTCGCGGGCGCCACCAGCAAGGGGAGAGCCTCGACGATCTGCTTCCCGAGGCATTCGCCGTGGTGCGTGAGGCGGGCAAGCGGGTGCTGGGGATGCGTCATTTCGATGCCCAGCTCATCGGTGGCATGGTCCTGCACGGCGGCAAGATCGCCGAGATGAAGACCGGCGAGGGTAAGACCCTGGTCGCCACTCTGCCCTGCTACCTGAACGCCCTGACCGGCAAGGGCGTTCACGTCATCACGGTCAACGACTATCTGGCACGCCGCGACTCGGAATGGATGGGGCAGGTTCACCGTTTCCTGGGACTCTCCGTCGGATGCATCGTGCACGGTCTCACCGACGCTCAGCGTCAGGAGGCCTACGGGTGCGACGTCACCTACGGCACCAACAACGAATTCGGTTTCGACTACCTGCGTGACAACATGAAGTTCGCCCTGGCCGATTACGTCCAGCGGCCCCATCACTACGCCATCGTCGACGAGGTCGATTCCATTCTTATCGACGAGGCCCGAACCCCCCTGATCATTTCCGGTCCGAGCGAGACCTCCGGCGAGCTGTACACCTCGGTGAACCGGGTCATTCCCATGTTGAAGAAGGGGGAGATGATCGAGCACCGGGACGGCAAGATCGGCCAGACGATGCGGGAGTTTACCGGCGACTTCACTGTTGACGAGAAGGGCAAGAGCGCCGCCCTCACCGAGGACGGGGTGGCCAGGGTCGAGAA
Organism: Desulfuromonas sp.; assembly: GCF_002868845.1. NCBI lineage: Bacteria > Pseudomonadati > Thermodesulfobacteriota > Desulfuromonadia > Desulfuromonadales > Desulfuromonadaceae > Desulfuromonas > Desulfuromonas sp. Next base: position 36,579 of record NZ_PKUB01000053.1, on the reverse strand, counting down.
GCTCCTCGGGGTGGAGAACCTTTACGAGCCGCGCAACATCGAGACCCTTCATCACGTCAACCAGGCCCTCAAGGCCCACGCCCTCTTCAAGCGGGACGTTGACTACGTGGTCAAGGACGGCGAGGTCATGATCGTCGACGAGTTCACCGGGCGTCTGATGCCGGGCCGGCGCTGGAGCGACGGACTGCACCAGGCGGTGGAGGCCAAAGAGGGTGTTCGGATCGAGAGCGAAAACCAGACCCTGGCGACCATTACCTTTCAGAACTATTTCCGGATGTACGAAAAACTGTCGGGGATGACAGGGACCGCCGACACCGAGGCTTCCGAATTCGCCGAGATCTACAAACTGGAGGTGGTGGTCATACCCACCAATCGGCCGATGATCCGCAAGGACCAGGCCGATGTCATTTACAAGACGGAAAAAGAGAAGTTCAAGGCGGTTATCGAAGACATCGTCGAGAGCCACCAGTCTGGCCAACCTGTCCTTGTCGGAACCATCTCCATCGAAGACTCTGAGCTTCTCTCTGACATGCTCAAGAAGCGCGGCGTACCGCACAATGTGCTCAATGCCAAGCATCACGAGCGGGAGGCCGAAATCGTCGCTCAGGCGGGGCGCAAGGGCTCGGTGACCATCGCCACCAACATGGCCGGCCGCGGCACCGATATCGTCCTCGGAGGCAACCCCGAAATGATGGCCCGACGCGAGGCGGCCACAGCGGAGGATCCCGAAGCCGCCTTCGCCGAGCTGGCCGCCAAGTACCAGGAGGCCTGCGCCGGGGAGAGGCAGGAGGTGCTCGATGCGGGCGGACTCTTTATTCTCGGGACCGAGCGTCACGAGTCGCGGCGCATCGACAACCAGCTGCGCGGGCGCAGCGGGCGGCAGGGAGACCCCGGGGAGAGCCGTTTTTACCTGTCCCTGGAGGACGACCTGCTGCGGATCTTCGGTTCGCAGCGGGTGGCCTTCGTGATGGACAAGCTCAAGATCCCGGAGAACGAGCCGATCGAGCACGGCATCATTTCCAAGGCGATCGAGAACGCCCAGAAGAAGGTGGAGGGCCACAACTTCGAGATCCGCAAGCACCTGCTCGAGTACGACGACGTCATGAATCGGCAGCGCGAGGTGATCTATGTTCAGCGCAGGGAGGTGCTCGGCGGGGAGAATATCCGCGAGACCATCGAAGGCATCCTCGGGGAGACCGCCGAAGACATGGTCGCAACATTCTGTCCGGAGAAGACTCCGCCGGCGGAGTGGAACTGGGACAGCCTTCAGGAAGATTTTTTCACCCAGTTCTACTTCCACCCCGAACTGCACGACCCCGGAGTCCAGGGGCTGAGCTCGTCCGTTCTCGAAGAGCAGATACGGGATCAGGCCAGGGCCCGCCTGGCCGAAAAGGAGGAGGAGTTCACCTCGCCGGTCATGGAGCACCTGATGAAGGTTCTGCTGCTGCAGGCCATCGATTCCCAGTGGAAGGATCACCTTCTCTCCGTCGACCACCTCAAGGAGGGGATCGGCCTGCGCGGCTACGGCCAGAAGAACCCCAAGGAGGAGTACAAGCGGGAGGCCTACGCCCTCTTCATGGACATGATGGGACGCATCCGCCAGGAGGTCCTTCAGAAGCTGTTCCGCATCCAGCTGGCGCGCGAGGATGACGTCTCCCGGATGGAGGAAGAGCAGCGCAAGCGGCGCATCGTACTCAACCGCGCGGGGGGGGAGGACCAGGCCAAGACGCCTGCGACCCGTGAGGAAGACAAGGTCGGACGCAACGACCCCTGCTCCTGCGGCAGCGGGAAAAAATATAAAAAATGCTGTGGCCGCTAGCAATGGCGGTCTTGCCGATGGGGACTTATTAAGTCCGGGGATGGATAACGATGGGCAAAGAAATCAAGGGAATAAAAGGGTTCAAGTTCGCCGCCCGGGCCGCCGGCATCAAGAAACCGGGCAAGCTCTACCTGGCGCTGATCTATTCCGAGGTGCCGGCCCGCTGCGCCGGAGTCTTCACCGCCAACAAGGTGGTGGCGGCTCCCGTGGTGGTCACCGCTCCGCGCATCAAGGGGGGCACCTGCCAGGCGGTGCTGGTCAACAGCGGCAACGCCAACGCCTGTACCGGCGAGCAGGGTCTCAAGGACGCTCTGCGCTGCGGTGAACTGGCCGCCCGGGTTCTCGGGGTCTCCGAGGACGTCGTGGCCGTCTCGTCCACGGGGGTGATTGGGGCTCCCCTGCCCATGGAAAGGCTGGAGAAGCACGTCCCCCTCCTGGCCGGGATGCTCGAAGCCGGCGGCGCCAAAGGGGTGGCCGAGGCGATCATGACCACCGACTCCTTCGCCAAGCTCTCCGACTCCCGAGGGAGCGACTATTCTATTCTCGGCTTGGCCAAGGGGGCGGGGATGATCCATCCCGACATGGCCACAATGCTCGGCTTCGCCCTGACCGATGCCCGGGTCGAGGAGAAGTTCCTTGGCGAGGCCCTGCGCCGGTGCGTCGATCGCTCCTTCAACTCCATCACCGTGGACGGTGATACCTCCACCAACGACATGGTCCTGCTGCTGGCCAACGGCATGGCCGGCGGCCCCGAGATCTGCGGCGGGACGGCGGCGGCAGAGGATTTCGAGAAGCGTCTCGGAGCGGTTCTGCTCGATCTGGCGAAAATGATCGTCCGGGACGGGGAGGGGGCGACCAAGCTTGTGACGATCCAGATCCGCGGGGCGGCGAGCGCCGTTCAGGCCCGACAGGCCGCACGGAGCGTGGCCACCTCCAGTCTGGTGAAGACCGCTTTCTTCGGGGAGGACGCCAACTGGGGAAGGATTATTGCGGCCGTCGGATATTCCGGGGCCGATGTCGATCCTGACCGGGTCGATATCCGGTTCGGCGATGTCCCTGTGGCGCGCCAGGGGCTCGGCACGGGAAAAGAACTGGAGGAGCAGGCCACCCGGGTTCTTCAGCAGGCCGAATTCACCGTCACCGTCGATCTGAATCTCGGGGACGGCGAGGCCGCCTACTACACCTCAGACCTCACTTACGACTACATCAAAATCAACGCCGACTACCGGACCTGATATGCAGGAGCCACTTGGTTGTGTTATTCAACAGACTGACTTCTGAAATCTGAATTGCCGCGTCTCGACCATGAATTCTCCAGCCCGCAATATCGACCATACCCTGCTAAAACCCGAGGCAACCGCCGACCAGATCCGCATGTTGTGCGAGGAGGCGGTGGAGTTCGGGTTTGCCGCGGTCTGCATCCCGCCGGCCTATGTTTCCCTCGCCGCCAACCGGCTGTACGGTTCGGAGGTTGCCGTGGCGACGGTCGTCGGGTTTCCCCTCGGCTACGACTGCCCGGAGACCAAGGCCTATGCCGCTTCCAGAGCCGCCGCCGCCGGCGCTGCGGAGATCGACATGGTGATCCACCTGGGGGCAGCCCTTGCGGGGGACCTCGACCGGGTGGAGGGTGAAATCCGCAAGGTGGTCGAGGCCGCCCCGGAGGGGCGCGTCAAGGTGATCCTCGAGTGCTGCCGCCTGACGGATCCTCTCAAGGTTTCCCTCACCGAGCGGGTGGTTCGCGCCGGGGCCGCCTATGTCAAGACGTCGACCGGCTTCGGCAGCGGCGGGGCGACCCTCGACGATGTGCGCCTGCTGGCCGGGACCGCCGCCGGGCGCATCGGGGTCAAGGCGGCCGGGGGAATCCGCAGTTGGGAAGAGTGCCGGGCCTTTCTGGAGGCGGGCGCCACCCGCATCGGCACCCGTTCGGGGGCGGCCATTCTCGAGCAGTGGCGGCGGGCGGAGGGGGTGTGAGCTTCCCGGGCTTTCGCCGGGCGGTGCTGATCACTCTGGACGGTGTGGGGGCCGGGGCCCTTCCCGATGCGGCTCAATACGGAGACGCCGAGGCAAGTACCCTGCTGCACGTGGCGGAGGTCTGCGGCGGCCTCGACCTGCCCACCCTGCAGAGGCTTGGTCTCGGCAATATCCTGCCCCTGCCCGGTGTCCCGGCTGCGGCGCGACCCGCGGCCGGGTACGGCAAGATGCGGGAGCGCTCGGCCGGCAAGGACACCACCACCGGTCACTGGGAGCTCGCAGGGGTCGTCCGGGACCTTCCCTTCCCGACCTATCCGCACGGCTTCCCAAAGGAGGTCATCGCCGCCTTCAGCCGGGAGACGGGGCTGGAGCCCCTTGGCAACATCGCGGCCAGCGGGACCGAGATTATTCGCAGGCTCGGGGAAGAACACCTTCGAACCGGCCGCCCGATTGTGTACACCAGCGCCGACTCGGTGTTTCAAATCGCCGCCCACGAGGAGGTCATCCCCGTCGACCGCCTCTACCGGATCTGCCGCACGGCCCGCCGCATTCTCGACCCCTGGGGGATCGCCCGGGTGATCGCCCGGCCCTTCGCCGGGCGGGGGGCCACCGATTTTCATCGCACCCCCCGGCGCCATGATTTCTCCATGCCGCCCACCTCGCCGACCCTTCTTGATAACCTGCAACAAAACGGACTTCCCGTGATCGGAGTGGGCAAGATCGGGGATATTTTCGCCGGCAAAGGGGTGAGTGAGTCGATCTACACGGAAAGCAACGCCGATGGCATGGCCCGAACCCTGGGAGCCCTTGCCGGGCTCGACAAGGGGCTCGTCTTTACCAACCTGGTCGATTTCGACATGCTGTACGGTCACCGTCGTGATCCCGCAGGTTTCGGCGCTACCCTGCGGGAGTTCGACCGCTGGCTGCCAAGGCTTCTCAAAGCGCTTGGAGAAACCGACCTTTTGCTGATCACCGCCGATCACGGCTGCGACCCGACCACCCCTGGGACGGACCATACCCGGGAATACGTTCCCCTGCTCGCCTGGCATCGCCGGCTCGGGGCCGGGGTCAGTCTCGGGACCAGGGGCAGCTTCGCCGACGTGGCGGCTACCTTGGCTGCTGTCTTTTCAGTGGCGTCTTCTGCGGGGGAGAGTTTTCTGCCGGAGCTTTTGCCCCCGGCGCAGGGGCGGGGGTGACGGGAGGGGCGGAGGGTGAGGTCTACTTCTCCCAGACCAGGCGCAGGGAAGCCTTGCTGACTTCCCCGTGGATCTGGCCCTGATCCAGCCCCTGGTGACCCCTGGGGCTTTCCGAGACTTCCCCCAGGAAACGGCTTTGGATGAAGGCCTCAAGGTCCCGGAGGGCCTCCTCGCCCATCTCGTTGAACTCGATGCCGATGCCCTGAAGGTAGTTGTTCTCGGGTCCGGGCTGGACCCGGTACAGTTCCCGTCCGTCGATTTCCAGCTCCTTTTTCATTCCGATCAGGGGGAAGGTCACCTTTAACCGGTCCTCTTTCTCGAGGCGTGAGGCGGTCTTGATAAACAGGCCGTGGGCGCTGAGGCTCAGCACTTCCGCCAAGTGAGAGGTTTCACCCTGGCAGAGCATTCCGGGCAGCTTGGTTTCAAGGCGCAAGTTGCGGCGGGGGATTTTTTCCAGATGTTTCTGGGTGAACTCGAACAGGGCGAAGATATTCAGCGGGACTGACAGGGTTTCGTAGGGCAGTTCGAGCTCGGGGCAGGTGGAATCCTCCTGCAGGACGATGAGGGGACAGCCCGTGTCGGTGAGCCTGCAGGCCAACGTATCGCGGAGGGCTTGGCTGCCGTCGGCCAGAAAGGTCGAGCCGAGCAGCAGCAGGTCAAGGGAGCTCTCCCGAAGAAAGGCCGAGAGTTCATCCGGTCTGGAGGTGGCAAGGGCCCTGTATCCCCAATGCTTGAGGATGACCTCCAGGGTGGAGAGGAGTTTCTCTCGCTTGTCGCAGATCAGAATTCGTTTCATGCCTCTGTAAACCCGCCTCTCTGTTTTTTCCCTATTTATGGAGGAAGGGGAGGCTGCCGGTCAAGAAAAAACCCCATGAAAGCCCCCCCATGTTCCGAGGGCGCCGACCGGCGCAAGACAGTCGAATGAACTGTTTCGGCTCCAACGGGTTGAAGGGGACGGGAGGCGGTCGGTCTGCTCGGCCATTCGGTGGATAAGGCGGAGCGCAAGGCGGGGGCGTCGCGTGGCAGTTCCTTGAGAATGAGTGCCGGACCGGTCCCCGAGCATCAAAAAAGCGCCCGCATCGGACGCTTTTTTGATGGCGACAGGTGAGGGTACGATTATTTCTTTTTGTTCTTTGCCCGGGCGGCACGGGCTTTGGCCAGGTTCTCACCGAGGCCGCGTTCCACGGCCATCTGCCGCCGGCTCTCCGAGTAGGTGCGGGCAGCCAGAGGCTGGGTGCGGGGGATGTCGAACCGCTTGCGGTATTCGCCGGGCTTCATGTCGTGGGAGGTCTTCAGGTGGCGGGCCAGGGTCTTCATCTCCTTGCCGCAGATCATGCAGATGACCTTGTCCTTGCCAAAGGCCTTCTTGAGCGAGACGGCCGGGGCGGCGGTTGCCTCTTCGGCCGCTTCGGTGGCCACATGCTCTCCTTTGTCCAGAGCAACCAGTGCCTCGTGGACGTCGGACAACTCCGCGATCAGATCTTCTTTGGTCAACGGGGTAATAGAAGCGTGGGCGGCAACGATTTCGGCCGTCATTTCGAGTAGAGTCGACATGTTTTACCTCCTCGAGGATGATGTAAGAGTGATTTTGAAGAACAGGACTACTAATACAATATTTATATTTAAAATCAAGAAAAAAACAAAGTCAGAAAAGAAGTCCTTACGTCAACGGTGGAAAGGTTTAAGTTGTTGATGCTTTGATGTGGTTGTCCGCCCGTAAAGAGTTAAGAGGGTTTTAAGTGTTTCCTGGGTCATCATCCGGACAGGAAGCATTGTTCGAACGTTGTTTTGAATTTCTTGCCAGGCTTGAGGGCGGACGGGTTTCCTTTCTTGTGGTTTGAAAGGTTCAGGCATCCTGAATTTATTTGCAAGAGCCGTCTTCGTAAGGTATAGAAGGGGTGCGCGCGCAACGGCATTTTGGAGCCATCGGAAATGAATGTGCGAAACCAACTTGAACAACGTGAAGTTCAGATCCTGTCCCCTTATGCCTGCATGAGTGCACAGAGTGCCGGTCGCCGTCTTCCCGAAGAGCCTTGTCCGGTGCGGACGGCTTTTCAACTTGACCGGGACCGCATTCTGCACAGCAAGTCCTTCCGCCGCCTCAAGCACAAGACCCAGGTGTTTCTCTCCCCCGAGGGGGACCATTACCGGACGCGGTTGACCCATACCCTCGAGGTCTCCCAGATTGCCCGCACCGTCGCCCGTGCTTTGTCGCTCAACGAGGACCTGACCGAAGCCATCGCCCTTGGTCACGATCTGGGGCACACCCCCTTCGGCCATGCCGGAGAGCGCGTCCTTGCCGAATTCGTCCCGGGGGGGTTCCACCATGTGCGGCAAAGTCTCCGGGTGGTGGATAAGTTGGAGAAGGACGGGCAGGGTTTGAACCTCACCGCCGAGGTGCGCGACGGGATCCTGAAACATTCCAAGGGGCGGGGGCCCATCCTCAGCGACGACCCCTCGGTGCTCGCCTCGACCCTCGAGGGGCGCGTGGTGCGTCTTGCCGATATCATCGCCTATGTCAATCACGACCTTGACGACGCTCGGCGGGCCGGGCTCGTGTCGAGCCGGGATATTCCGGAACACCTTCTTGCCGCGCTCGGGGGGAGGTCGGCCCGTCGCATCGACACCCTGGTTCGGGACATGATCGAGACGTCGATGGCAGCGGAGGGGCGTGAAATCCTTCTCTCGGACGGGGTCGTCGGGGCGGTCGAGGATCTGAGGGACTGGCTGTTCGAACACGTCTACCGGGAGGAGTCGGTAGACTGCGAGTTTATGAAGGCTTCCCGCATGCTTCGGGAGCTTTTTCAGTTTTTTACGGACGAGAAGGCCCTTCGGGCCCATGGCGGCCGCCGTCTGGCAGGCGATCCGCTGAGCGTGTCGGTCGCCGACTTCATTGCCGGGATGACCGACCGGTTAGCTCTCAAGCTGTATCAGCAGCTGTTTTTGCCGCAACCGTGGAAGAGCCTGTAAGGGGGGCTAACTCCTTGAATTTCCCGGTTGTTGTGTTGACACCCGAAGGCGGGTGTGATACGGTTTCTGCCTATTTGTGTTGGCTTTTTACCCCGACCAAAGGTGTAGTTTTTATCGCTGGCCGGAGGCCCCCGGTCCCATCCCCGGGGTGGAAAAAGATGCGCCATGCCCATGCGTTTCAGAAGACCCGGGGCGAAAGAGGCGCAGCGTCCCAGGACGCTGAAGGAAGGGGGGACGCCCTTTGACATCGGGCGGCCTGGACACGGTGAACCTCAAGGAGGCTCGGATGAGCAAGAAACTGCTGTTGGCCGACGACAGTATCACCATCCAAAAGGTCGTAGGGATTACTTTTGCCCAGGAGGACTACGATCTGACAGTGGTGGATAACGGTGCGACCGCCCTGGAAAAGGCCCGCCTGGAACATCCCGATCTGATCGTGGCGGACGTGCACATGCCGGGGAAGAACGGTTATGAGCTTTGCTCCGATGTCAAGCAGGATCCCGCCCTTGCCGCGGTGCCCGTTCTGCTCCTCACCGGGACCTTCGAGCCTTTTGATGAGAACCGCGCCCGAAACGTCGGCGCCGACAGCTGGATAGTCAAGCCTTTCGAGTCCCAGGCCCTGATCGATCGGGTAGAGGAGCTTCTCGCCAAAGCGCCGGAGCCTGCGCTGGTCGAGCCCGCCCCTGCCCCGGTGGTCGCGGCGGAGAGGCCCCTCGCTTCGGCCCCGGCCGTGGAACCCGCCCCGGAGGTGGCACCGGCTCTGGCCGTGGCCGCAGCCGCCGCAGCAGGCGCAGGTCAGGTCGAGGCGCCCGCCGAGGAGGAGATTCCCCTCGGCGAGTGGGAAGAGGAGGCGCCCGCCGATGAGGCCCCGGCGCTCGGGATCGAGGAGGATGTCTGGGGGGGCGTCTCTCTGGAGGAAGAAGCCGAGGAACCGGTCGCTGAGGAGCCCCCTGTCGAAGACATCTGGGGGGCAGTGGAAGAAGAATTTCCCCCGGGCGAAGAGCTTTCTGCCGAAGCCGGACCCGGGGCCGAAGAGGACTTCCTTTTCGAAGCTGATTTCGCTGAGGAGCCGTCTGCCGCCCCTGCCGAGGAGCCCTGGTCCGGCGTCGAGGAAACCTTCCTCGGGGCCGAAGAGGCCTCGCACGAACCCCCCGGTTTCGAGAACACCGGCGATGATTACGTTTTTGGAGAATCCCTTCCTGCCGAGGGCGCGGAAGAGATCTTTCCCGAGGGCGAAGCGGTCTCCTTCGAAGAGGATGAAGAGATCCTGGACCTTGAAGAGGACGAGGAGATTCTCGAACTCGACGAATGCGACATCCTCGAGGAAGAGGACCTCGCTTTCGAGGAGGACCTCCTGGCCGGGGGCGCTGAGGTGTCCGCTTTCGAGGAAGCTCTTCCCGAGGAGGAAGTGATTGCCGAGCCCGCTTCTCAGCCGGTAGGGTTTTCCCCGGAGTCCTTCGCCGCCGAAGAGGCCTTTGAGCCTGAAGAGGCCTTTGAGGCTGAAGAGGCCTTTGAGGCTGAAGAGGCCTTCGGGCCGACGACGGCCGGTTTCGATGAGTTGGAGATAGCTGTTGCGGAAGAGGAGCCTGGCGCCGGGCAGGAGCCTGAATCGCTGGCCGCGACGGTCGAGGCCCCGCTCGAAGAGGGCGGATTCGGCGGCTTCGAGACATCCGCGCAGGACGACGAGGCCTTCTTCGCCGAGCCGGAGGATGACCTTCTTGCGGCCGCAGGGTTGGATGCCGAGGAGTCGGCCGAGCCTGCTTTGGCCGAGGAGGATTGGGCCCAGTCCGAACCTGAAACAGAACCCTCCCTTGCGCCGGCGGCCGCCGCCGCGGCAGCAGGGTTGACGGGGGCGGCCATCATCGCCGACGCCGCCGAAGTTGAGGAGCGTGCCCGCTCCCTTTCGGAGGAAGATCTTGCCCGGGTCGTGGAAAAGGTCGTTAACTCGGTCATCGAGCGGCTGGCCAGCGTCATTTTGGAAAAGGTCGCCTGGGAGGTGGTCCCCGATCTCGCCGAGAACCTGATCAACGAGGAGATTCGCAAGATCAAGGAAGGGGCCGAGTAATCACCGGTCCCCCCCCGTGGGGGGGCTTGGCACTATTGACGGATGAAACGGGGATTGATACAATCCCCGTTTCCTTTTTCGGGGGCTGAAAACGCTCCTCTCTCAGTCGAACCAATATTTTTGCCGGAATGATGCTTTGTCCATGGAACCGAAGCTTCCCAAGGGGTACGAACCCCGCGACGTCGAAGCCAAATGGTATGGAACCTGGGAACAGCAGGGGCAGTTTCATGCCGATCCCGATTCGCCCAAGGACCACTATTCCATTGTCATCCCGCCGCCCAACGTGACCGGCGTGCTCCACATGGGCCACGCCCTCAACAACACCCTGCAGGACATCCTCTGTCGCTGGAAACGGATGTCCGGCCACGAGGTGCTGTGGATGCCCGGGACGGACCACGCCGGTATTGCCACCCAGAACGTAGTGGAGAAGCAGCTGGCCGCCGACGGCATTGACCGCCACGCTATCGGCCGGGAAAAGTTCGTCGAGCGGGTCTGGCAATGGCGCGAGGAGTCGGGTGGGCAGATCATCAACCAGCTCAAGCGCCTTGGCGCTTCCTGCGACTGGGAGCGGGAGCGGTTCACCATGGACGAGGGGCTGTCGAAGGCGGTCCGCGAGGTCTTCGTCCGCCTTTTCGAGGACGGCCTGATCTACCGCGCCAACCGCCTCATCAACTGGTGCCCCCGCTGCCACACGGCCCTCTCCGACCTCGAGGTCGAGCACGAGGAGAAGAAGGGGCACCTCTGGCACCTGCGCTACCCCGTGGAGGGGACCGACCGCTACCTCGTCGTCGCCACCACCCGCCCCGAGACGATGCTCGGCGACACCGCCGTCGCCGTCAACCCCTTGGACGAGCGCTACGCCGACCTGATCGGCAAGACGGTCCTGCTGCCGCTGGTGAACCGGAAGATCCCCATCATCGCCGACGAGTACGTCGACAAGGAGTTCGGCAGCGGCGCGGTGAAGATCACCCCGGCTCACGACTTCAATGATTTCGAGATCGGCAAACGCCACGACCTCGAGGTCATCAACCTCCTCGACGAGTCGGGCAACGTCAACGAGAACGGCGGCCCCTACTGCGGCCAGGAGCGCTACGAGGCGCGGGCCAACGTCGTCGCCGACCTCGAGGAGCAGGGGCTGCTCGAGAAGATAGAGGACTACGGCAACGCCGTCGGCGAGTGCTACCGCTGCCGCACGGTCATCGAGCCGTACATGAGCAAGCAGTGGTACGTCGATGTGAAACCCCTCGCCAAAGAGGCGATCGCGGCGGTCGAGACGGGCCGGACCAAGATCGTCCCGGCCCAGTGGGAGAAGACCTACTACGAGTGGATGTACAACATCCAGGACTGGTGCATCAGCCGACAGATCTGGTGGGGGCATCGCATCCCCGCCTGGTTCTGCGACGACTGCGACCACATCACCGTCTCCAAGGAGGACGCCTCGGCCTGCGGCGGCTGCGGCTCGAAGAACCTCCGCCAGGAGACCGACGTCCTCGATACCTGGTTCTCCTCGGCGCTTTGGCCCTTCTCGACCATGGGCTGGCCCGACACCACCGAGACCCTCAAGAAATTCTACCCGACGAGCTGCCTCGTCACCGGCTTCGACATCCTCTTCTTCTGGGTCGCCCGGATGATGATGATGGGGCTCAAGTTCATGGGCGAGGTCCCCTTCAAGGAGGTCTACATCCACGCCCTGGTGCGCGACGCCCAGGGGCAGAAGATGAGCAAGAGCAAGGGGAACGTCATCGATCCCCTGACCGTCATCGAGGAGTACGGCACCGACGCCTTCCGCTTCACCCTCGCGGCCTTCGCCGCAATGGGCCGCGACATCAAGCTCTCCACCGACCGCATTGCCGGCTACCGCAACTTCACCAACAAGCTCTGGAACGCCAGCCGCTTCGCCCTGATGAACCTCGAGGACTTCGACCCCGAGGGGATCGACCTCGGAAAGTACGAGCTGTCCCTGGCCGACCGCTGGATTCTTACGCGCTTCGCCGAGGCGACCGAGGCGACCGGCAGGGCGCTGGAGGAATACAAGTACAACGACGCCGCTAACACCCTCTACGCCTTTACCTGGCACGAGTTCTGCGACTGGTACATCGAGCTCGTCAAGGACGACCTTTACGGCGACGACCCGGCGGTCAAGGCCCGCGCCCAGGCGGTCCTCTACGCCGTCCTCGAGAGCCTGCTGCGCCTGCTCCATCCCATCATGCCCTTTGTCACCGAGGAGATCTGGCAGGCGCTGCCCGGCGCGCGCCCCTGCGCCTCGATCATGCAGGCCGCCTACCCGGCTGCCGGCGCCGTCCCCGTTGACGCCGAGGGCGCCGCTCAGATGGAACTGGTCATGGAGATCATCCGGGGGATCCGCAACATCCGCGGCGAGATGGACGTGCCTCCGAGCAAGAAGATCGCCGCCGTCCTCGACTGCCGCAGCGATTCATCCCTTGCTGTCGTCTCAGCGGGAGAGGGTTACATCCGCACCCTGGCAAGGGTCGAGGAGATGAACAGCGGCGTCGGCGTCGAACGCCCCGGCCAGGCGGCGACCCAGGTCGCAGGGGACGTCGAGATTCTGCTGCCGCTGGCGGGGCTGATCAATGTCGATGAGGAGGAGAAGCGGCTGCTCAAGGAGATCGCCAAGGTCGAGAAGGACGTGGCGATGTTCACCAAGAAGCTCTCAAACGAAAAGTTCGTCGCCAACGCGCCGGCCCATGTCCTCGAAAAGGACCGGGGTAAACTGAAGGATGCCGAGGAGAAGCTCGGGATATTGCAGCAGAGCCTGGAGAAAATACAGGCGCTGAAATAAGGATGGACGAAAGGCCAGGGCATCGCTGCCCTGGCCTTTTTTATTGTGCGGAGTGTTGGCTTTGCGGAAAAGGCTTCGTGAAGCCTTCCCGTCTTTTCGACTGCTTGTGGGTAAAGCAGATCTTTCTGAAATGGTTTGAATCTAATATCCCCGGGATCGATATCGGTCCCGACGGTTCGGTATTGAATTCGGTTTGTTGGCTTAACGCAAGGAGGTTGTGGTGAGGACAAAAGTGTTTTGCATCGTTTTGTGCATCGTGTCGGCATGTTTATTTTCCGGGTGTGCCGCCCCTGTTTCAGAGCAGATTGATCTCGATTTGAAATCATCCACACGCAGTGAAAACGTTGTGAAGGTTTTGGGGCAGAGAGAACTCTCTGTTTTGATTGATATCGAAAATGGAAAGATCGCCGTGCAGGATGTGAAGGGTGATGTGTCTACTGAAGAATTAAAAGAACTGTACGAAAAAAATGCTTCGACCCTGGCACGGGTAGGTGTTGATAAGGCCGACAGCACAACTCTGAAGGAATGCATTACCATCTCTTCTCTTGGAAAATTCAGCACGTGCTACGGCTACAACACTCCCAAGGGAAGTTTGTTCAGTGAAACAACGCCGAATGCTGGGGGTATATTTGCCAATACCGTCACTTCTCCACTCCTTGCCGCTTTGCTAATTCTTGAACCAGTTGAAACCTACAATATGATTCGCGCGGGGGTAACAGATAAAAAAATAAACAGCGATCAGGTGGACCGGGTTGGTCAGCATGTCAACAACCTGCTTCTGGAAGAGTTGACCTTGGCGGTGAAAGATATCGATTCCATCGAAAAGTTCGTTCAAAAATATCCTGCGGCAGGACTTGCTTCCAGCCCGTTCATCTTGAAATCCCTGTCAGGGTTTGCTGATGACGACTTTGACCGTTTGGACAAAAACAGCATTGCAGAGCTAAAAGCGTTTATCGAAAAATACTCCGAAGTCTTTTCCTCCCCATGCCTTACGCCGACAATATCAAAACTCAATGTACGCAAAGGTCCCGGCACAAAACACGGCGTGGCTTTTACCTTGGGAGAAAAAGACACTATCTGTAATGTGCTTCAAACCAAAGGCGGATGGGTGCAATTTTCAGGTGCCGAGAAAAATAGAAAGTATTCGGGTAAGTATTGGGTCAGCAGGCAATACCTGAAACCTGCCGCGTCAGGTGTTGTAAGTTCTGCCGGTAATCAACTATCCTCCCTGCTGGCGCAAGCCAAAAAGGAGGAAGCCGCGATCGCAAAGAACATCCAGCTTCGGAAGCAGCGGCAGCGTGCCGCCGAAGCCGAGAAGCGCCGCATCGCCCAGGTGAAAAAAGAGGCGGAGCTCAAACGGCAGAAACTGGCGAAGATCAAACCGCAGCTCGACGCGGCGATTGCCTTAAGGTCGATGGTAAACCTCGAAGCCTTCATCAGCGCCTACAGGGACGACGCCGATGCGGCTGAACTTATCAAAGTGGCCAACGCCAAATACAAAGAGCTGCTGTTCAGCGAGTAGCCGTCGGTTCAACGAGCGTGTTTTTGGCAACTGAGACAGGCCTCTCACTGATTCAGGGAGAATGAGATGGATTCGGTAGTTTTTTTGTCGTTAGCAGCACTTCTGGGACTTGTTTGCATATTGTGGCTGGTCGGGCTTTTTTCGGTTGCGCTTAGAAACGCGTTGCTCTTTTTTGTAAAGAAAAACCGCAGCCGTCTGAAGTTGACCATTGTGTATGGCCTTCTGCTCCCGTCGCTCCTTGTTGGATCAATCCTGTTTTGCCTGGAATATGAAAGCGGCGACATCCCGACATACGCTGAAATGGAAGGCGGGCCCGATGAAAATACGGAAAATGCACCGTCTCCAGCAAAAGAGGATGTCGCTGTGTGGGAACTGCCGGCGTCTTCTGAAAGCCAAGCGCGTGGGTTGACTCCGGAAGAGCAGGAAAAGAAGAAGCAGATCAGCTATGCCCTTGGAAATGAAATAATCTCCCCTTTTGATGTTCTAGTTCAAGACTATTTCAAATATGAATTATTTGAGGAGTTAAGTGAGGCGATAGAAAGTGTCAGCCTTTATGATGGGTTTTTTCCATATGTTTTTTCTGCACACAGCGACCATGTTAACTCCGTAGCAATCGCTGAAGGACGGATTGTATCAGGTAGCGATGACAAAACAATTAAAATTTGGGATTTAGCGAGTGGCAAGCTCTTGCATACCCTGCCTGGGCATGAAAGGGATGTTACCGCTGTTGCAATTATTGACGGAAAAATTGTTTCTGGTAGTTGGGATAAAAAAATCAAAATATGGGATTTAGAGAGTGGCAAGCTCTTGCAGTCCCTTTCTGGGCATAAGCACCTTCTGTTTACTGATGAGACAACGGTAGCGACCGGTGAAGGTCGAATCGTCTCTGACAGTGATCGAAATACTGTTATGGTTTGGGATTTGAACAGTGGCAAGCTTTTACATGATCTTGCCGGACATCGTGGTACAAATGGGTGGGGAGGGGCGATTTTTATCAACTCGGTGGCTGTTGGTGAAGGGCGAATCGCTTCAGGTAGTGATGATAAAACGATTAAAATTTGGGATCTTCAAAGCGGAAAACTGTTGCATACTTTGGCTGGTCATGGCGACGGTGTGAATTCAGTAGCGATCTCTGATGGGCGAATTGTATCAGGTAGTAAAGATCAAACAATTAAAATTTGGGATCTTCAAGACGGAAAATTGTTGCATACTTTAGCCGGCCATAGCAACAGGGTAACTTCAGTAGCGATTTCTGATGGTCGCATTGTGTCAGGCAGTAATGATAAAACAATTAAGACCTGGGATTTGAAAACCGGTAAGCTGCTGTTTAGCTATCCTTGCTCTTTTGTTTTATCTGTGGCAACGACGGACGATAAGATAGTTTCAGGACATAGTAATGGTGATGTTTCTGTCACAAAGATTCCAAGCGGCAAAGATGTAAAAAAGTTTAAAAGTCAAGTTGAAAACTACTTTTTGAGCAGCGTTTTTGAGGGCGAGGCTTATAAGCAAGCCCTTGAGCTGCCCATTGATTTATTGGTCGATGTGCCTTCGTTCAAACAAAGGCATGCAGAACACGCCCTTGAAAAATACCAGCTGCGCGTCCGGCAAGCCTTCAAGCACGGCAAGATCGGCGAGCGTTACGTCCCCTATACCACTTCGTCTTATACAACGCACAATTACGACTACATGATGATTAACGGCGAGGCAATCAACTACAGCACCAACCAGAAACATTCGTCTTCCAGCGGCGGCCACGAAGAGGACGTCTACGGCTACAAGGCGATCTGCGAAGTCAAAAACGAGTCGAAAAATCATTACCTCGTGCAGATGAAGTCCGACTGGACGGGAGCCTATTCAAGATACGTCACCGGCAGTTACGGTGCCTGGAGCAAGCAGAGTGGTGATTACAGGGAATTGAAAACAAATAAAAGCGCCTCTTCGTACCCCCAGTCCTTTGTGCTGGCACCGGGCGACAAGCACAAGTATCAGTTCGAACTCGGTGAAGAGGAGCCGGCCGACCTGGTGAACGTTCCGGTATCGGTGACGGTGATCCCGAAGCGGTTTTACGAGGGCCTGGTCCGGTCCATGGAAGAGGAGAATACCGACCTCGCCCTGATCGACGGCTATCTGAAAACCGAGCTGGTCCGAGAGTGGCATCCGCAACTCAAGCGCCGCAGGGCGCAGATCATCCAGGACCGGGACGACCGCTTTTCCAAAGAAAATATCGAGGGCGTTACGGTCAGCCTCGAATATGATGACAATGACTACTACGACGCATTCGATAACCCCGTGACCGTGTTTATCTCGTCCAAAAAACCGCTCAAGGTCAAATATGAAACCCCCTTTGCCAACGAAACGGTCAACGTATCAGAGAAGGCTGGCGGATTTTTCAGTGCCTACGAGTATCGGGTGAAACATGAGGTTAAGGGAGTGCCGAAGGGAAAACTTGAGGCCAAGGTCGCCTATGTCTGGCATGTTGAGAAATAGCCCTTACGAAAAGAGTGCTGCTCGGGAGTCGGGGGGGATTAACAGGCCTCTCACTAATTCAGGGAGAATGAGATGGATTCGGTAGTTTTTTTGTCGTTAGCAGCACTTCTGGGACTTGTTTGCATATTGTGGCTGGTCGGGCTTTTTTCGGCTGGGGCAAGAAACGTTATGCTCTTTTTTGTAAAGAAAAACCGCAGCCGTCTGAAGCTGACCATTGTGTATGGTCTCCTGCTCCCATCGCTCCTTGTCGGATCCATCCTGTTTTGCATTGAATATGAAAGCGACGCTATTTCGACCTACGCCGAAATGGAAGGCGGGCCCGATGAAAATACGGAAAATGCACCGTCTCCAGCAAAAGAGGATGTCGCCGTGTGGGAACTGCCGGCGCCCCCTGAAAAGCAGGCGCGTGGGTTGACTCCGGAAGAGCAGGAAAAGAAGAAACAGATCCGCTTCGCCCTTGAAATTGAGATGATCTCCCCTTTTGATGTCTCGGTTCAAGACTATTTCAAATATGAATTGTTTGCGGATTTAAGTGAGGCGATTGAAGGAGCCAGCCTTTATGGTGGGTGTATCCCACATTATTTTCCTGCACACAGCGACCGTATTCGCTACGTTGCTATCGCTGAAGGACGAATTGTATCAGGTAGTAATGATAACACAATTAAGGTTTGGGGGCTGGCGAGTGGCAAGCTATTGAAGACCCTTTCTGGACATGAAAGGCGCGTTACTTCTGTTGCAGTTAATAACGGAAAAATTATTTCTGGCAGTGAAGATAACACAATTAAGGTTTGGGATTTAGCAAGTGGCAAGCTCTTGAATACCCTTTCTGGGCATAAATATGATATCAACTCGGTGGCTGTCGGTGAGGGGCGGATCATTTCCGGCAGTGATGACGACACCATCAAGGTTTGGGATCTGAAGAGCGGCAAACTCCTGGACACCCTTTCTGGACATCATCGCTGGGTGTCGACGGTGGCCATAGGTGAGGGCCGGATTGTTTCAGGTGATGTTGGCGGCACTGGTGTTAGCTGCATGATTAAAACCTGGGACCTGAAGAGCGGCAAACTGCTATACACCATTGAGGGAGACCGGTATAGGGTGAAATCGGTGACCATCAGCGGTGGCCAGATTGTCTCCGTCGGTAAGTACTCTACCATCAAGATCTGGGATCTGAAGAGCGGCAACCTGCTGCATACCCTTTCCGGGCATAAAGCTGATACCAATTCGGTGGTCGTCACCGAGGGCCGGATTGTCTCCGGTGGTGATGACGCTACAGTCAAGGTTTGGGATTTGAAGAGCGGGAAGCTGTTATCTAGCTATCCTAATCCTAGCCCTCGTGTGTTGTCTGTAGCAACGGGGGAAGGGAAAATCGTTTCCGGAGATAGTGGCGGTTTTATTTCTGTCACAAAGATGCCAAATTTTGAGCATGTAAAAAAGTTTAAAGATGAAGCCAAAAGCTACTTTCTGAACAGCCAATTTGAGGGCGTTGACTACAGGCAAGCCCTTAGGTTGCCACTATCTTTATTGGTCGATGTGCCTTCGTTTAAGCAAAGGCATGCCGAACACGCCCTGAGTAAATACCAGCTGCGCGTCCGCAACTCTATCAAACACGGCAAGATCGGCGAGCGTTACGTCCCCTACACCACCTCGTCTTACACAAGCTTTAATAACGACTACATGATGATTAACGGCGAGGCGATCAACTACAGCACCAACCAGAAACATTCGTCTTCCAGCGGCGGCCACGACGAGGACGTCTACGGGTACAAGGCGATCTACGAAGTCAAAAACGAGTCGAAAAATCATTACCTCGTCCAGATGAAGTCCGACTGGACGGGAGTTTATTCAAGATACGTCACCGGCAGTTACGGTGCCTGGAGCGATAAGGATGGTCAATACAGTGAGTTGAAAACAAATAAAAGCGCCTCTTCGTACCCCCAGTCCTTTGTGCTGGCGCCGGGCGACAAGCACAAGTACCAGTTTGAACTCGGCGAAGAGGAACCGGCCGACCTGGTGAACGTTCCGGTGACGGTGACGGTGATCCCGAAGCGGTTTTACGAGGGCCTGGTCCGGTCTATGGAAGAGGAGAATACCGACCTCGCCCTGATCGACGGCTATCTGAAAACCGAGCTGGTCCGCGAGTGGTGGCCCCAGCTCATACGCCGATGGAATCAGATCATCCAGGACCGGGACGACCGCTTTTCCAAAGCAAATATTGAGAAAGTTACGATCAACCTCGAATATGATAAGAGCGACTATGACAGCGCATTCGATAACCCTGTGACCGTGTTTATCTCGTCGAAAAAACCGCTCAAGGTCAAATACGAGACCCCTTTTGCCACCGAAACCGTCGATGTGACCCAGAAGACGTCCGGATTTTTCAGTGCTTACGAGTATCGGGTGAAACATAGCGTCAAGGGGGTGCCGAAGAGTAGCCTGGATGCCAAGGTCGCCTATGTCTGGCCGGTTACGGATGTAAATCCCATTCCCAAGGCCAAAGCCAAAGCTGACAAAGCCAGGGCCTGGCAGGCCGGAAGCCTCAGAGGCAAAGTTGTGGAATGCATAAATGCGGGGGGATGCACTTATGTTCTTGTCGATAAGACATGGGTAGGGGCACCCGCATTTTCAGTGGTCGTTGGAGACACTGTCATTGCACCGAAAGGCAAGGTAATGAAAGATTATCACTCGTCATTTGCTGACAGGACCTTCGACTCTATGCGTTGGGTCAATAATGTTGAAGTCGTTACCCATTGAAATCCCGCACGGGAACCATTGCAGGGTGGAGGTGTTGTCGGGAAATTTCCGTTGCGCTGGATGACGAGAAAGGGCTGCCGCCCGGGGAAAGGCGTCGGGCATGAATTTTGTCGCAAGGGTGATTGAACGGATCGAGGCGAAGCGGGTCGGGGTCGCCACCTTTTTCGCGACCTTGCTGGCGATCATCACGGTCCGCAACTTTCTGGAGAACATTCTCGAAGCGTCCCATGCCGTCGGCCTGGGCGCCCGGTTTTACCNCAGCGATTTCTGCCATATCGCCCTTTCCTGGGCGACGGTCTTCTTCACCCTGGTGCTGGTCTTACGGCTCTTTTCCGGCACCCAGGTTTTATCGGTGGCCAAGGCCGTTCTGGCGCTCTTTCCCCTCATTGTCGTGGTGCCGCTGCTCGATTTTTTCCTGTTCGGCAGCGGCGCCATCACCTACCAGAGCGATTTCGACAGCTTCTGGTTTTCGTACCTGCACCTGTTCGACCCCCGGGTTCCCATTTCCTACGTGACCGACGGGGTCAGGGTCGAGATTTTTCTCGCCGTCCTTTTCTCTTTTCTCTACCTCTACAATGCCACCGCCGCTCTGGTGCGCTCGGCTCTGGGCGCTCTCTCCATCTACAGCGCGATCTACTTCTACGGCTATCTGCCGGCGATCTACAACGGGCTCTTTTCCACCTCGGCAGAGGAGGCAATCAACCGGTCGATCCTTTTCTCCCGCTCCCCCATTCAGCTCAATTTTCTCCTTTACGTCCCTGTTGCCCTCTTTCTGTGCGCGTCTCTCTTCGGTCTGCTGAGGCCCGAAGTGCGCAGGGGAATCATGGTGTCGCTCCGCATTGAGCGGCTGGCGATCTATCTGTCCCTCATGTTCTTCGGGGTGGCCGTCAGCGCCGTCAACGGTCTGATTTTCGAGGACCTCTTCAACCTCTACGACCTGCTCAAACTCGGCGCCGCTGCCCTCTCCCTGGGGTGCGCCTTCGTCTTTTCGACCATGCTCAACGATATCGGCGACTACGAGATCGACCGCATCTCCAACCGGGGCCGGCCTCTGGTGCGGGGGGACATCGAGCCGCAGGCCTTCGCCGGCATCAAGACGGTGATGCTGGTCCTGTCGCTCTTTTTAGCCGTCCCCCTCAACGAGTACTTCGTTTTCATCCTGATCTTCATAATCTCGCTGAGTTATCTCTATTCCTGTGACCCCTTCAGGCTGAAGCGGGTCTTTCTCCTCAGCCACCTGCTGCTGGCGATGATCGGCGTTTCGGTCTTTCTCCTCGGCACCTGCCTGGTGGACGGAAGACTCGCCTTCTCCAGCGCCGACGGCAAGCTGCTCGGCCTTATCTTCGGTTTCTTTTTCATCGCCTCTCACCTCAAGGACATCAAGGACGGAGAAGGTGACCGGGCCTGNGACCGGGCCTGTGGCGTCGTCACCCTGACCACTCTCGTCGGCGGCAGATGGGCGTATCGCATCGTCTCGGGGCTCGTTTCCGTCGCCATTGTAGCCGCCGGCCTCCTGCTCGAGCTGAATGCCGTCCTGGTGGCAGGCAACCTGGCGGTTTTTGTCATCGCTGCGGTATGGTTCAAAAATTCGGAAAAGCTGTTGCTGGCATTGCAGTGCTGCGTTGCGGCGATTTTTATTGGTTACGCTCATCTGCTTCTCTAGTCTCGACATGGTTTTTCGCGTTGAATCGCGCCACGGGTAGGGGGGGGGCGGGAGTTTGCGGTCGGAGTTTTGGAGGCTGAGGGGCCATCGAATGTTCCAGCCGGGGAGGTAGATCCTCCTGCTTCTCGCCGGCCTCATCAACGTCGAGGCGCAGGGGAAACGCTTGAGCAAGGAGATCGCCAAGGTCGGGAAGGACGTTGCGATGTTTTCCGGGAAGATCTCCAACGAGAAGTTCGTCGCCAACGCACCGCCCCGCATCCTTTAGAAGGATCGCGGCAAACTGCGGGACGCCGAGGAGAAACTCGGCATCCTTCAGCAGAGTCTGGAGAAGATCAGGGCGCTGAAGTAAGGATCAAGGCCGGGGCGGCGACGCCCCGGCCTTTTTCTGTTGTGGCTGGCGGGGTGGTGGCGCCTTGGCAGGGGGGCTTTAGGGGCGGATGTCCTCCAACTCGATGTTCAGGGCGTTGGAGGAGATCGCCACCTCGACCAGGGAGAGGACGAGCGACAGGCACATCAGGGCCAGGCTGGCACCGAAGACGATCTTGCCGACCAGGGGCCAGCCGACGAAGAGGGCGAACATCGCCACGGTGCAGAGGAGGAAGGAGACGACGCCGCACCCCTGCATCCACCTGATCAGCTCGATGCGCTTCCTCAGCCCGGCGATCTGCCGCCGTAGCTTCTCCTCGCCCCCCTGGCGGCTTTTGCCGCTGAGCTCCCGGATCAGCTGCGCCAGCACCAGAAAGCGGTTGGTGTAGGCGAGCAGGAGCAGGGAGATGGCGGGGAAGAGGAGGGCCGGGGTGGTCAGTTCGATCTGCATGGCGGGATCCTTTCGTTTCCGAGGAGATTCTCCCCCTCGCGCCGCGGCTCTCTCTTCTTCTGGGCCTTTGGCGGGAAGTTGCCCCTTGTGACGGGTGGTCTGGGACTTCGGGGGCGGCAGTGCACCTCGCCAGCAGGCTGGAGGGGGGAGGGGGGAGGGGGGAGGGAAGGGCGCGCGGGGCGGTACGCTCTCGTCGGGCGCCCGGCCTACTGGGGTCGGGATCCCTGCTCCAACTCCTTGAGGACTTTGAGCAGGTAGTCGCGCACCTGGATGCTGTCGGTCATGGTCATGACCTCCCGGGCAGCCTCCCGGGCCAGGTCCAGGGAGAGGTCGCTCAGAAAGGCCTTGGTCCGCGGGATGAAGGGGGCCGGCATGGAGAATTCGCGGATTCCCATGCCCACCAGGACCACCAGGGTGAGGGGATCCGATGCCATCTCGCCGCACAGGCAGAGTCCCTTGCCCTGGCTGAAGGCCACCGCCGAGACGTCCCTCAGGACCTGCAGGATCGCCGGGTGAAGGGGGTTGTAGTACTTGCTGACGAGAGGGTTGTTGCGGTCGGCCGCGAGCATGTACTGGATGAGGTCGTTGGTTCCGAGGGCGAAGAAGTCGACCTCGCGGGCGAGCTGGGGGGCCATCTGGACCGCCGCCGGCACCTCGATCATGACGCCGAGGGGAATCTCCTTGGCGAAGGGTATCCCTTCCTTGCGCAGCGTCTCTTCGGCCTCGGCCACCAGGGCGCGGCAGGCCCGCACCTCCTCCAGGCCCGAGATCATGGGAAAGAGAAGCTTGACCGGTCCATGCACCCCGGCCATGAGGATCGCTTCGATCTGGGTCGCGAAAATGTCCCTGTTGTCGAGGGAGATGCGCACCGAGCGCCAGCCCATGAAGGGGTTGTCCTCTCGGGGGTGCCCGAAGTAGGGCAGGGCCTTGTCGCCGCCGATGTCCAGGGTGCGGATCGTCACCGGGTGGCCCTCGAAGCCCTCGACGACTTTGCGGTAGAGCAGGTACTGGTCGTGGCGGTCGGGGAAGTTGCCCCGGGCCATGTAGGGGAACTCGGTGCGGTACAGGCCCACCCCTTCCGCTCCGTTGCGCAGGGCGATGTCGATGTCGCTCACCAAACCGACGTTGGCGCGTAGGACGATGCGCGTCCCGTCCTGGGTCTGGGCCGGCAGGTCCCTGTACTCTCCGAGGCGGTTCAGCTCCCGGCTGCAGTCCTGCTCCAGGCGGCTGTACTCTTCGATCACGTGGGGCGCCGGGTTGACGTAGAGGCAGCCCGAGTTGGCGTCGAGGATGACCCGGGCGTCCGGTTTGACCGCCTTCATCGCGCCCTTCACCCCGACGATGGCCGGAATGCCCAGGGACTTGGCCATGATGACGGCGTGGGAGTTCTGTTCTCCGGCCTCGGTGACGATGCCCAGAATCTGCTCGTGGTCCAGGGCGGCCATGTCCGAGGGGAGAATCTCCCTGGCCAGAAGGATGCCCGGCTGCTTGAGCTGCAGGACGTGGTTCTCCTGGCCCACCAGATTGCCGAGGATGCGCCGGCCGATGTCCTCCATGTCCACCGCGCGCTCGCGCAGGTAGGCGTCCTCCATCCGCGAGAAGGCCTCGATATACTCGCTGAGAACCTTTTCCAGGGCGTAAGGTGCGCTGTGGCCCTCGTCCACCTCCCGGTGCAGCTTGTCGATGAAGCTGCGGTCCTCGAGAATCATCAGGTGGGAATGGAAGATGGCCGCATCGTCCTCGGAGAGGCGTTCGGCAACGCGCTTTTCCAGGTAGAGGGTCTGGATGCGTGTCTTCTCAAGGGCGCCCTCAAGGCGCTGCCTCTCCTCCTCCACCTCGACGCCTTCCTGTCCGAGGATGTCCGCAAAGCCGAGCCGTTCGCCCATGACGTGGGCCGGCCCCGAGACCACGCCGGGGTAGGCGACGGTGCCGCGCAGTGCGGTCTCCGTTCCCACCTCGGCGGCAGGGACCGGTTCGGCCATGGAGCGCCGGGTCTCTTCGAGTTCGCGGGCAAAGCGGTTCTTCTCTTCCTCCTGGGTGCGGATGCTGTCGAGCAGGCGGGCGTTGATGACGATCGACGAAACCTGAAAGGCGATGGTCGAGAGGGCGCTGATCTCTTCGGAGCTGAACTGCCGGGTTTCCGTGGTCTGGATGGCGATAACCCCCAGGGGGTTCTTGCGGTCGAAAAGGGGGATGCCGAGGAAGGAATGGAAGCGCTCCTCGCCCGTCTCCTTGAAATAGCGGTAGCGGGGGTGGCTTTGCGGTTCCTGAATGGCCACCGGGCGGCGCCCTTCGGCGGCCATTCCGGTCAGGCCCTCGCCGATGCGCATGCTGACCTTGCCGATGGCTTTCCGGGAGAGGCCCTTGCTGGCCCGCAGGCACAGTGTCTGGTGGTCGTCCTCGAGAAGATAGATGGAGCAGACCTCCGTCCTCATTCTCTTTGCGACGAGCGAGACAATGTTGTTCAATGTCTCGCCCAGGTCGTGCGACTGGAGGATAAGCGTGCTGATGTCCTCGAGGGTGGTGACGCCGAGTCTTTCTGTGGGCCGTTTTGTCATGGTTTGGGGGCGGTTCGGAGAGGGTTAAAAAATCAGGCCTTATCTTAACCAAATCTGAGCGGGTTGGCGATAAAAAAAACGCCGCGCGGGTGAGAGAGTTACCGGCGCGGCGGGTGAAGGGACAGGGTTCCTGGCGGGAAATGACCCCTATGTCCCTATGGAATGCTTTTCGGCGTACGTTTATTTATTTGTGTTTCCTGTGCTTTCCAACCTCGTCGCTGAAGTGGCAGGCCGCCTGGCGGCCACCGCCCTTCTCCTCCAGGGGCGGGCTTTGGGTGGCGCAGAGATCGCGGGCGTAGGGGCAGCGGGGGTGAAAGTGGCAGCCGCTGGGTGGGAAGAGGGGGGAGGGGACTTCGCCCTTGAGCAAGGGGCCGCTGTCTCGGCGGGCAGGGTCGGGTACCGGAACGGAGTTGAGCAGGGCCTCGGTGTAGGGATGGAGGGGCTTGCGGTAAAGGTCGCCAGCGTCGGCCAGTTCGACGATCCGCCCGAGGTACATGACCGCTACCCGGTCGCTGATGTGCTCGACCACCGCAAGGTCGTGGGCGATAAAGAGGTAGGTCAGGCCGAACTCCTCCTGGATGTCCTGGAGCAGGTTGACGACCTGGGCCTGAATGGAGAGGTCGAGGGCCGAGACCGGTTCGTCGGCGACGATCAGGCTGGGGCGCACCGCAAGGGCGCGGGCGATGCCGATGCGCTGGCGCTGTCCGCCGGAGAATTCGTGGGGATAGCGTTCGTAGTGCTGCTCGGCCAGGCCGACGGTCTTCAGCAGGCGAAGGACCTCCTCCTTAAGGCCCGTTCCGCTGGCAAGGCCATGAATTTTCAGCGGTTCGCCCACGATCTCTCCCACCCGCATCCGGGGATTGAGGGAGGAATAGGGGTCCTGGAAGATCATCTGCATCTGGCGTCGCAACGGACGCAGCCGGCGGGGCGAAATCCCCAGGATCTCCTGTCCGCCGAAGGTCACCTGTCCGTCGTCGGCCTCGAGCAGGCGCAGGATGAGCTTCCCGGTGGTTGACTTGCCGCAGCCCGATTCACCGACCAGGCCGAGGGTCTCGCCTTTGCGCAGGGTGAAGGAGACGCCGTCCACCGCACGCAGTTCGAGGTTTTTCCCTCCGAGGGGGCCGGGGGAGACGGAGAAGCTCTTGCGCAGGTCGCGCACGTCCAGGAGGGTGTCCATCTAGTCTCTCCAGCAGCGCACCAGGTGTCCGGGGCTGACCTCGCGCAGTTCGGGAACTTTGCCCCGGCAGGGGGCGAAGGCCTCCGGGCAGCGATCGAGGAAGGAACAGCCCGGGGGCAGCTCTCCGGGGCTGGGGACCTGGCCCGATATGGGTTCCAGGCGGTCGCGCTTTTCACCGAGGCGGGGGACGCAGGCCAACAGCCCCCTGGTGTAGGGGTGGAGCGGGTGGTCGAAGAGGACCCGTACCGGCGCGTATTCCACGATCAGGCCGGCGTACATGATGGCCACCCGGTCCGCTGCCTCGGCGACCACCCCGAGGTCGTGGGTGATGAGCAGGGTGGCCATCTCCCGCGTCTTCTTGAGATCGTGGAGCAGTTCCATGATCTGGGCCTGGATGGTCACGTCGAGGGCGGTGGTCGGCTCGTCGGCGATGAGCAGGCGCGGGTCGCAGGCCAGGGCCATGGCGATCATCACCCGCTGCCGCAGCCCCCCGGAGAGTTGGTGGGGGTACTCGCCGACCCGCTGCTCCGGCGAAGGGATGCCGACCTGGGAGAGGAGCTTCACCGCCGCCTCCAGGGCCCCCTGGGGTGACAGCCCCTTGTGCAGGCGCAGGACCTCTCCGATCTGCTCGCCCACCCGGAGGACCGGGTTGAGGGAGGTCATCGGCTCCTGGAAAATCATCGCGATTTGGTTGCCCCGGATGCGGCGCATCTCGTCCTCGGGGATGCGGCGCAGGTCTTCGCCCCCGAACAGGATCTCCCCCTCCACGATGCGCCCCGGCCGGGGAACCAGGCGCAGCAGGGAGAGGGCGGTCATCGATTTGCCGCAGCCCGACTCTCCCACCAGGGCGAGGGTCTCGCCCTGGCCGATGGAAAAATCGACCCCCTGGATGGCCTTGACCAGCCCTCCGGAGGTGAAGAAGTAGGTCATCAGATTGCGAACTTCTAGCAAGGGCTGCATGAAATGTCGGGCTCCGGTCGGGAGGTTCTCTCGCGATAGGCGTTCTCTCCGGTGGACCACGCGGAGAGCAACAAGTAATCAAACTTATACGGATTTTCAGCTCCGGTCAAGCTGTCGCGGGTGTTTCGCGGCGGGCATTTATGCGCCGACCGACACTCGGCTCAAGGTCTTGAACTCGGACCGACGGAAGTCGGGGTGAAAACCTTCCCGATTAGCACTGACCTCTCGATTGGCTCTTCTCCCCGGGGCAGGAGACTTTCTTTGCGTCAACCGGGATCGATCCTTGTGAGGCTCTGCAGTTTCATTAACTTTGGCGTAAAATTTCAAAATCGGATATAGTGCCCACGGTTCGGTTTTTGTGTTCCCCCGGGGTCTTGCCCCCAAGGGGGGCGACCCGGGAAGAAGGAGAAGGCTTTGGGCAAACTGGTAGATCTGCACCTCCACAGCAACTATTCCGACGGAATCCACCCTCCCGGCGAGGTTTTGCGCATGGCCGCTGCGGCCGGCCTGGCCGCCGTCGCCATCGCAGACCACGACAATATCGACGGTATCGACGAGGCCCTGGCTGCCGGTAGGCAGTATGGCGTCGAGGTGTTGTCCGCGGTGGAGCTCTCCGTGGTCTGGGAAGAGTATCGGGATATCCATATTCTCGGGTACGGCTTCGACCACCATCATCCCGAACTGTGCCTGGCTCTTCGGGAGTTTCGCGAATTTCGCGAGGGGCGCAGCGCCCGCATCGTTGAACGGATCAACGAAATGTTGCGCGGAGAGGGCAGGGCAACGATCGACTTCGAGCAGGTACGCTCCAGGGCCGGCGGAACGGTTGGGCGGCCCCACATCGCCATGGCCCTGATCGAAAAGGGGGTCGTCTCCAGCAACGAGGAGGCCTTCCGGCGCTACCTCGTTCCCTGCAACGTCTCAAAACGCCTCTTCCCCATCGCCGAAGCCATCGAACTGGTCCACCGGGCTGGCGGGGTGGCGGTGCTGGCCCATCCCCCCTTCATTACCGACGACCGCAAGGTTTTCGAAGGACTGCTCGATATCTTTGTCGGCCTCGGCCTCGACGGGGTCGAGGCCTACAACAGTGGCGCCACCAACGCCGATATCGATTGGTACATCACCCTGGCCCGCCGGCGTGACCTCATCATCACCGGCGGCTCCGACTTCCACGGCCTCGAGGGGGGGGAGATCGTCATCGGCGGAGGGCGGGGCAATCTGAAAATTCCCTATCGGTGCGTGGATGAGGTGCGAGCCGGGCTTGAGTTGCGATAACAAATAAGGTTTCGGCGAAAACAGTGGAGATCCCTGCTTGATATGAGGGCATGTAGGGCCTTGCGTGGTCAAAATGTTGACTGTGGGGTCGCCTTCGCAGACCTCTCCGGGGGCATCGCGAGTCGGTCAGGTGCCGTGATTTTCCCGTGGGGGACCTTCTCGATACCGCAGGCCCGTCACGTCTTTTCGCCGGAAAGTTCTTCGCTGGCCTTCTGCACGTCCCGGATTGCTCTCCGGGCGGGGAGTCCTTGGTCGCTTCGGCCTCGCACTACCCAATGTGGTTGGCCTATTCATTGAGCGGATGCTGTGCGACTGCTGCACCTGCTTGTGGGCATACCTCCAAGGCCATGATCTGTGCCGGCCCCCCCTGGAGGCCCTCGCTCCCATGGAACCGGAATCGCGGCCGCACCGAATTCAACCCGTGCCGCAGCGAGTTCTGCACCGTTTGTGATCCCCTGGGTGCTGCGCCTGAAGTCGATGCTGCCGGGATTCCCTTTGACTGTACCGATCGCTGCACCTGCGACAATCCGCTGCCCGGTCGATCGATAGCCGCCTGGATGGGGAAGTGTGCGGGCGAGCGCCGGAAAATGAAGGCGGGAAGATGTTGTCGGGACGGCACGGAAATGGCATTGTGGGTGAGGGGCAGCTTGATGCCGCAATCGGTTCCTGATGGGACAGGGGGAGACCCTGTGATGTCGGCCCGATGAACGAACGTTGAGGAGTTGTTGCATGAAAAAGGCCCCGCTTCCTAATTTTCTCATAATTGGCGTCCCCAAGGCCGGGACGACCTCTCTGGACCATTATCTGCGGCAGCATCCTCAGATATTCCTCCCCCAGAAAAAGGAACTTCATTACTTTTCATACCGGTTTCTGAAGGAGTCTTTGGCGGGGCCAGGAGATCTTGGGTCCCTGCAGAGTGTCTGCTCCACATTCAGAGAGTACGAAAACTGTTTCTGCAATGCAGGGGAAGTCAGCGCCATCGGGGAGATCTCCCCATCATATTTCTACTTCAGAGAAGTCGCACATGAAATGCGGAAACGACTGGGTAATATCAAAGTCGTCATTTCCTTGCGGGATCCATTGAAGAGAGCCTACTCAAATTACATGCATCTGGTTCGTGACGACAGGGAAACCCTCTCTTTCTACAACGCCCTTTGCGAGGAGGAGCAGAGGAAGGCGAAGGGGTGGAGCGATTTCTGGCGTTACTCAGAGCATTCGTTGTATTCGCAGAATCTCAGGTTTTTTATGGATGTTTTTGGGCCTGAAAACGTGAAAGTCGTAATCTTCGAGGAGATGGTGCGGGATACTGAGGGTTCCCTGCGGGATCTTTTCAAATTTCTCGGGGTCGATGATTCGGTAAGCGTTCAGAGTGGAAAGGTTTTGAACCGGTCCGGGACGCTTAGATTCCGGTTTGTAAAGAATGTGATTTATGAAGATAGTCCACTGAAGAAGTTGTTCAAGAAAGTTGTACCCAAAGAACTTAGAACATCACTAAAATGCTACCTTGAGAATTTAAATCTCATACCGGCTGAAGATATAGAAATAGATGCAGTAAATCTTTTGGCTAGCAGATTTGAGTCGGATCGCGCCTCTTTGGAGGAATTGCTCGGGAGAAAAATCGATTGCTGGCATTTCTAAGGCATGTCGATACGCCATTTTCCTTTTGTTGTTTGTGGTTGTGGCGAGGGGGTAAGGAACCTATTAAAGCTTAGATATTCAATCACGCTTCTCTTAACCCTTGGGAATGACCAGTTTGAAAAAATTCTTTCCTACTCAATTAAGTTTAAATATGCTTTCAGGGTCCATTTCGATGGGTCTTGGACTTATAGTGTCGGCAATCAAGTATCCCCTTTATATCCATTTCTTGGGTTATGAGCATTATGGCAGTTGGCTGCTTCTTTCTACGATTCTGACTTTTGCTCAAATGGGTTTGTTGGGAATAACACCAGCAATAATAAAGCTTGTGGCGGAAGAACGTGGAAGGGGTGACAACGAGGCAATTCAAGAGTATTTTGTGACATCTATATGTGTTTTGATAGCCATTTGCATAGCAATCTTGGGGTTAGTTGTTTTATTTAAGTGGCAAATAGTCGTCATGATGGGCCTTGAGGGTGGAAATGCCGAACTGGTAGCCAGTCTTATGATTTATATGGTCGTATTCAGCATGGGGGCTTTGGCGTATCAAGTCCTAAACTCTGTTATAGGTGGTGTTGGGCGCTTGGATATTGCCAATTATTCTCAGACGGCACTTCAGGTTGCACCGTTGATATTGTCTGTTCCTTTATTATTGATGGGTAAAGGAGTGATTAGTCTGCTTTTGGCCAATGTTTTTGCCTATCTGTTTATGTTCGTGATTAATTATGTGAAATTGAGGAGCATGATTAAAGTTGATATTTTCAAAATATCTTCTTTTTCTTGGAAGCGACTTCGGGCGATGTTTAGCTTCGGGTTCAACATTTTTTCCGGATCCATGTTGAATGTGATGGTTCTTCCAATAGCTAAAATTGTTATTACTCGGTCCATTGGGGTCGAAGGGGTGCCTGTTATTGAACTGGCTTATCGAGCGGGAATGCAGATACGTGGAGTGTTTGAGGTTGCGTTTAGGGCCCTAATGCCTGAGGTTAGCAAGTTGTCATCCGAAGGAAGTCGGAATAGTTTCTTGGAAATGAAAAAAGTGGTCTCCAAGGCCTACTTGTTGCTGTTTTTCGGGGCAATACCTCTGTATGCGGTGATTTTTCTGATGGCGGAAGGGTTATTTAAGGTCTGGCTGGGGGGGGACTATATCCCTTCCATCCCCAATTCTTTCAGGGTCATGCTTTTGGCGACCTTCATCAGTCTTGTAGGTGTGATTCCCTATTACATATGTATGGGGCTTGGGAAGGTCGGAAGGTTGTTGGTTCATCATATAGCAGTTGCAGGCGGCACTTTGGTTTCGTTGGGGGTTGTGCTTTTTGTTGGTTCTGGGGTAGACGTTGTTTCTGTTGCATGGTGTTTTGTGCCAGGTGCTTTTTTGGGGACCGTTTATCTTTTTGTTTTTCAAATGAAAACCAAATACAACTTTCTGTGCGAACAGGCCTGACGTCAACCTTGTCAGGTGAAAAGATTTTCGAAAAAGATGTCTTTACAAAATTCTATGACGGGGTGCCTTTAGGGAGTTCTTTTTCCTCCTTTTTGAACTAGGGCAAAAGGGCCCTACGGTGGACGAAGCATTCGACAAAGGATTTTGAAGGGTTTTGAAGTCTTGATCCCAACGAGCATAAAAAAAGAACACCTATTGATAGGTGTGACTGCAATTGCATTGGGGATGCTGTCCTCCAGTGCTATTGTCACTGGGGGGCTGAAGTTCTGGTTTCCGGTAGTTCTTATTGTTTTTTGGGGATGGGTCCGGTTTGCAACCAAGTACCCCGCAGAGGCCTTTTTGGTCGTTATTTTTTTTGCGGAAGAATGTTTTGATATGTTTACTTTCGGGGCCCGCCAACGATTGCTTTCAGATATTGGCTATGCCTTGATGTTGCCACTTATTGTTTTAAATTTTAACAGGGTTTGGAGTCACCTTTTTCGTGTTCGTTGGAATTATGGTGTTTATATAATTCTTTTTTTTAGTGTAATCCTGTTTTCCTTGTTTTGTGGCTCTTATTTGATTTTTGGGCAACCCATGGCTTTCGGACTCGTGGCGGCAAGGAAGTACTTGTTGTTTTGCAGTTACTTTTTTCTTGTGGCTGTTGGGGCGACCCGTGAGGAGGGTTTCCGTTTGCTTAAATATTTGGCTTGGTTGGGGGCGCTTGTCTCCTTGCTGTCAATTGTTGATGTCGCCCTTGGCGGGGGTGTGGTTTTCTCCCACTATTATGCTGTCGGGCAGGAACGGGCCGGCCAACTCCGAATCCATGTGGGTGAGTTCTTAACGATTGTATCCGCTATTTACTCCTTGGTGAAATTCCAAGAGACTTCCAAGGGGAGTTTTAGCAGGATTTTCTATGCCATTTGTTTCTTTCTGTGTCTTTATAATTCAATATTCATAGGCATGACAAGGGCCGTTTATGGGGGGATATTCATAACAGGCATTGTTTGGTTTCTTATAAACAAGTCATACGGCAAGGTGATGGTCTTTTTGTTTTCTGTAGCTCTCCTTGCAACTGTCGCCTTGACAGGTGTTTTAGATTCAGTGTTGTCAGAGTCCTTCCTCAGTGAGATTTATAAAGAGACCGTTACCGAAATTGATAAAAATGAAGGTAATGTTTCCATTAGAAAGGAAGGGTTCCAGTATTTTTACAGTCTTTGGCTGGATCGCGCACCGATAACAGGGGTTGGTGTATTCAGCGATACAAAATTTCCGAACAATCCCGTGACTATAGCCTCTGCCTTGAGGGGATATAATTATATTGACATAAATGGATTCACCACCATTCTTTTCTTCGGGGTTGGTGGAATAGTACTCCTTTGTTGTTTTTTGTATAAATCACTGAGGGATGTTGTTTCTATCATCCGGTCACCCGATTTTGATGGTAAATACAATTATCAAGTGATTTTGCTTGTTTTTGTATATAATTTAGTTACCCCAACATTGAACAACATGATCGTCGAAAGAATGGTCGTTTATACTGGCCTCTTTTTGTTCCTTCTTCACCTTGGAGCGGGCAGTGAGATCAAAGAAGGGACTTCAAAACAAGAGTTAAATGAGTTGGGTGCCCCTACTTGAAATGTCTCTCTTCGGGGAGTTGAAGAGGCTGACCAGCAGCTTTAAGGAATTTGCTCTTTTTGCCCGGTTTGAAATTTTCTTTTTAAACATCGGTGGTGGCAGAAGCTGGACCCCTTGAGAAATGTTATCTTTTCAATTAGGGAGAATGTTTGAGATGACTTAAAGGGTTTTGATGTAGACGCTAGTTCTGCTGTTGGTATTTGTTTTTGGTTGACAGCAACCCTTAAGGCCGGTTTGGATGAGTTTGGTTTCTTTCTGTTCCTAGACGTAGTAAATAAAGTCCACTGTCTTGGTGAGACATAAAATTACACCTCATTGGCTGCAATGAAAGGGCCGTCAAGATGCTTAAACACGAGGTTAGGGGACAGGCGATGGGCGAATTTAACGGACCCATATTTATTGTAGGCATGCCAAGGAGTGGGACGAAGTTGTTGAGGGGGATACTCAATAATCACCCCGATGTTGCCTTTTCCAGTTCGGAGACAGAGATTTTACCTTTTTGGGCAAAACATTGGCCCGAGTATGGTGATTTGCGCGATTTTGAAAATTTCCAGATATTCTACAACTCTGCAATAAAAAGCTCGTACTTTCATTATATTGAAAAAAGCCATGGAAAAATAATTTCAGCAAAAAAGTGGCATGAAGCCTGTGGAGATTGGACTGTAGCCGGTGTGTTCGAAAGCCTTGTTCGACTCGACACGGGGTGCACGACTCAAATGATCTGGGGGGACAAGTCTCCCTCTTATATCCGGCATATTCCCTTACTGATGGAACTTTTCCCCGGGGGCAAATTCATTTATATCGTTCGAGATGTGCGCGATTATTGCCTCTCCATTAATAAAGCCTGGGGGAAAAACATGATCCGTGCAGCACAGCGCTGGGCCGATGACGTTGGCAACGCCAAGGCGTCTCTTGCGTGTTGCCCAAATCGTGCGATTGAGGTTCGTTTTGAGGATCTGCTTGACAATCCAAAAAAAGAACTGCAAGCAGTTTGCGATTTCATAGGAATATCTTTTGGCGAAGATATGCTTTTCTTTGAAAACACAACCGAAAAAATTGGAGGGGCGCAAGGGGCCACGGAGGTGGTTGAGGGAAACAAGGGGAAATGGCAGGCTGAACTTTCCGCGGCCAAGGTCAGGAAAATAGAGAAAGTCTGCATGGAGACTCTTCACGCGTACAAGTACTCAACGACTTATGAGGGGCCAGTTGATAGGATTCACCCCCTAATGATGGAAGCACTTAAGGTTTTAGATGGGGTCAACCTTCTTTTCCATGACAACGAAAAAAGGGGTCTTTTCAAGAATATACTCTTTTATTTGAGGTATTCCAAGCACTCCGGGAGCAGTTGTTAAAATCCAAACGAACCATGTGCCATTTCGGGTTTTTTCTCTTGTGTTTATCGAATGGATTTTGAGTTGTCTTTGGAAGTGAAAATAGATGGCAAAATGAATCGTGAAAAGTTTTGATGGTTTCGGTTGGTCTCTTCAGCCTCTAGGATAAAGAATTAGGTTTCAGTACTAGGAAAGGCAGGTCGTAATTGGATCAGAAGGTTACTGCCATCATCGTCAATTATTTTTCAGGTCACCTTTTAAAAGATATCGTCTCGAATCTTAAAAAGTTCTTGCCACGCCTGGGCGAGATAATAATTGTCAATAACAGTGGAGAAGATATTTCCGGGCATGGCGACGCTATTACCACCGTTCTCTGCCCGGAAGAGAACCTCGGTTATGGCCGTGCCATCAACTTCGGGGTGAGAAATTCTAAATATCCGAATATCGTTGCGCTCAATCCGGATATCTCTATCGAAAAATGGGATTTTGATTTTGAAAACCCTCCCGCAAAGAAATTCATCGTCTCCGGGGTCAAGGACGGCGGGTTGGAATATCCGAAGTTTCCTCACCCCCTTTACGATGCCTACCGCTTCATGCTCTTCAATCTCTCCAAGCTGTTTTCTCCGATAGACAAGTTGTTCGGGACCCTTCGACTTGATCCTTCAATCGATTTTCAGCCCGTTGACTGGGTCCCGGGTGCTCTCATCGTGACCACCAAAGAGACTTTTGACGCGATTGGCGGGTTTGGGGAAGAATACTTTCTTTTTTACGAAGAAGTCGATCTCTGTATGCGTGCGCGGTTGCAAAACATAGAGGTTCTTTTCTCGCCAAAAATCTCGTATCGAACATTTGAAGCCAAATCTTCCAGTTGTGACGTGTCCGAGGTGAAAACCGTTTCCGAGGCAGAATCTCTCCGGACTTATCACCATAAATATTCCAATCGAATGATGACTTTTCTGTCCGTTTCGTTGATCAAATCATGGTCCATATGCATGGTTGTCTTTTTCGGATTTCTTTCAAAGTTGTTTTCTTCAAAAAAGATCAAGTCCAAAGTTAAACAATACAGGATATACAACAATCGACTCAAGTTCTCCCAATCCCTGGGGCCTTTACCTTGAAAAAGATTCTGGTCGTAATGCTGGCTTCCTCCGTAAAGAGGCTTTACGAGAGGAGCGGGGGGGGTGTCGATTCCGTTTGCCAGGTCCTGCTCGGCGAAATTATCCGGAAGGATCAGGACTGCCGGTACCGGGTTGTCGCGTTCAACCCTTTCAATGACTATGTTTGCCAGGGAGAGGAAAAACAGCTGGCCGACCATGTCTCGGTCATAATGTACAACCATCGGCCCTGGCGAGGAATACCGAGTTTCGTCTCTCAGAACCTGATCGTCCTGAGGGAGGCCATTCGTTTCAGACCGGATGTGATCCATTGTCATCTCGCGGCAATGCTCGCTTTCCCCTTTCCCAAGACGCGGACCGTCCTGACCCTTCACGGTTACAAAAAAATCTGCCGTCAGAGCGAGGGCTTTCTTAATGACTTCCTTTACGAGAAAGTCTTAGAGCCGACAGGGATACGCAATGCAGACGTCGTAACAACGGTCTCTAAAGAAATCGTTCGCGAATGTCGAAATGATTTCGGGAAAAACGTTTTGTTGATCAAAAACCCGATTGCCTCCCGTTTCTTTCAGGACCGGGGGGCCCGTCAGGAGCGGGACTATTATCATATCGTTACGGCAGGTGCGGTCATCCCCCGCAAAAGGACGCTCGACTGCATCAAGGCTGTGCGGATGGCCGCCGAATCGTTTCCCGGCAAGGAATTGCGGTTGACGGTCTGCGGGCCTGTCCAAAGGGAAAGCCCCTACTTCCTTGAAATCGAGCGGTATCTTTCGGAACACGGCCTTGCCTCGAGGGTCGACTTCCTGGGTCAGACCAACATGGACAGGCTGCTCGAAACCTTTCGCGGGGCCGACTGCGGCCTCTTCCTTTCCGCAGAGGAAACCTTCGGCCTTGTCCCTCTGGAGATGGCGGCCGCAGGACTTCCCCTCGTCGCGACCCGGGTCGGGGTCGTTGAAGAGTGCGCCGATGATTTCGCCGGCAGAGGGATGAGAATCGTCGAGGTCGGTGATGTGCAAAGCGCTGCTGAATTTGTCGTCGAGGCGCTCCAGGGCAGGCAGAGACAGAATCCTGAGCTGAGAGCGTATATCCGCGATGCTTTCCACCAGGAAAGCGTTTATCGGGAAATCCTCTCCACCTATGGCCCATGACGTTTTTCCCGGGATTTGGCTGACACCAGCATGGACCCTATAAATAAACATCACATTCTTCTTCTCGGGCCGTCTCTCGGGGCCGTCAGCGGGGTTTCTACCCACCTCAACCTGCTCCTGCAGTCCCGGCTGGGAGAGGATTTCCGCCTGGGTCACTTTCAAGTCGGCAGCGAGGGGCGGGACGAAACCGCTGCAATCAAAGTCTTCAGGCTGTTTTCCAGCCCCTTTCTCTTCTGCCGGGAATTGATCAGGTCGCAGGTC